>JADGPX010000243.1 GCA_017882215.1 Chitinophagaceae bacterium
GGCTCATATCCGCCGGGAGGCGGACGGAGGTTTGGAACCCTCCCTTCGCAACAAAGAAAAGAGCTAAAACTATATATCGCGAAGTAGAGCAGCGGTAGCTCGTCGGGCTCATAACCCGAAGGTCGGAGGTTCGAACCCTCCCTTCGCAACAAAGTCCTGAAAATTTCAGGACTTTGTTATTTATGTTCACCGTTTACGTTTTATACTCCGAAACTTTTAATAAGATATATATTGGAATGACTTCGAATCCCGAAGAAAGATTGAGGTCACAAAATGAATTAGGAAAAAAAGGATGGACAAAAAATTATCGTCCATGGATTATAATTTATAAAGAGGAATATTAATTAAAGTTCACTGTTATACTAAAGGATGACGCATACATTCCGGGAGTCTGAGATGCTTCCACAGCAAGAGATGCACTGACAGGCAAATTTACAATATCATTATTCTGCACATTCTTAACAAGATGTAATCCTGTAAATAAATTAACCTTCATAGTTTCGCTGCCTGTTTTCCTTTTTAAAATGATCGGCTCAGTTTGAATTGTAACATCATAAGCGAACGATCCGCCGATAACATTTAAAGACACAGCACCGGTTTTATCTTTAACAAGTTTTACTCCACCGGTAGATTTAGCCATACCATCAGAACCGGGTGCAATTGTACCGTGAGAGGAGCCGGTGGAAAAATCTCCAAAATTTATATCGCCTGATATTTCTGCGCCAACCGGCGTTACTATCGTTGCCGAAGCTGTTGCATAGGCTACCTGTCCAAACACATTGCTGTTGGTTAAAAGAAATATGCATGTGATATAGAGCAGTTTGATCATTATGCAAAGCTCATATAACACGTATACCGGCGATATAGAAGGATATTGAAATGAATGTAGTAAGTCTAATTATACCGGTGCAACCGTTTGCGAGGTTGATATAGAAGAGTATTGAAATTAAATTAGAAGACTGCAGAAATTAATATAGTTAATCTTCTACCCTGAACTGCAGGTATAAAAAATCTATCAGGATAAAAAAATACTTTGTTATTCTTTATCATAATTACTTTTGCACCCTAATATAAAACCAATGGCCGCAACAAAAATTACAGTAAACAGCAATGGTTCATTAAGGGTAGAAGGGGATTTTGAAATTGTAGATAAGAACGGTAATGTATATGATCTGGGAGGAAGAGAAATTATTTCCATTTGCCGCTGCGGACTTTCTAAAAACAAACCTTTCTGCGATGCTTCACATAAAGGACACTTTGAGCATGAAGCAATTGCTTTTAGCCTTCCTCCCAAAAAATAACTTTAAACTTTGCGTATAAGTACACTTAATCTTAATACGCTTGTTGGTGAGCAACGCTCAAACCATTGCACAGAACACCAAGGGCGGGAAAAATGTCATTTAGTTAAGGATTTTATACTTGAAAATTGAGTGTTGAACTTGCCTGCCGGTAGGCAAGTTCAATAATCAATATTCAAGTGAGACCGTATTGAGTAAACTGGGATAAACGATAAGTCCACCTACTTTATACAAATAAAAGTATTTAATTGTAAAAACAAAAAGCTGTTTTATGCCTTTGCGTCCCATCGGGGGTTTCACAGCTTTCACCACAATAAAAAAGATTCTTACCGTGAAACCCCGATGCGTACAGGCTCTTAAGATTAATAAACCCCTATCTACAAATCCTTATTGTGCTTTGGTGTATTACTAAATTACAAAAAACATTGCTTTCAATTTAAAAAGCCAGCAAGCATCGGGGTTTCATTTCTATCGCTTATCAATTGTTAGCTTATGATTTAATGGAAATGAAAACTGCTGAGACACAAGGTTAATCCAATTCAAGTATGTAAGAAATCTTTAGTGAATAATATTCTCGGTCATAGGGCATCCGGTAAGGCTTCTTCTGCTGCTGCTGCATGATGTGAACATTGCGGCAAGAAAAAAAAGACAAACCAGTACTGAGAATGTGAGTAATTGTTTTTTCATAGCGGTTGGTTTTTGAGGTTATTAAAGTGTATGATGTAAAACTCTATATTTTAAAATGTAATAACGTAGGCAGTTAATGAAATGGTTGTAGAATACTTTCTATGGGGGAGCCACATTATTTAAATGCAGCTAAATTTATAAATTAGCAGAGACAAATGACACTATGAAATTTCAAATTTTTTCTCAATTATGATAATTCATCTTATAAATAAATTTTATAATCTGATTTAATTGTAAAAATAAAAAGCTGTTTTATGCCTGTAATAATGTAGGTTTAAGGCACTAACAACACAAAACTTATTGAGGCTAATTATCTGGAAAATGAAGTCATTGTCCATATTAAATAAATAAATCTAAGCCATATCCACAAAATATTATTGATAGTCACTGGACACTCCACAACTTATGTTTAGAAAAAACGTTAGTATGTTTTTATTCAGGGTAGCTCTATGATAATTAAAAATTAATAAATCAACCCCCAAAAGCTGAAAATACAAATGGAGATTGGCGTTAATAATATTGATGAAAGAAAAATGTCAGAAGAAACAATAAAAGGATCTGAGTTAAATCTCAAAACCATTTTTGATAATATTTCAGAATCTGTTTTGCTTGCAGATAAAGATGGTATCATAATATCATTTAATAATAAAACCAAAGAAAATGTTTTTAGAAATATCAATAAGGAATTGAAAATTGGAAAAAGTATATTCTCTTATATAGAAAAATCAAGAAAAGCATTTTTTAAGGAAACAGTGAGCAGGGTATTAAACGGTGAGGCTGTTCAATATGATCATGAATATAAGAGAAATTCCGGTGAAAAAGTTTGTTTTCAATTTTCAATAGATCCTGTTTATGATAAAAGTATAATAACAGGCATTTGTATCACCGGGCGGGATATCACTAAAAGCAAGGAAGCCGAAAAAAAATTAAAAAAATCTGAACAGGATTACAGATATCTTTTTGAGAATAACCCATTACCGCTTTGGATATATGATCTGGATACATATAAATTTCTTGAAGTAAATAAAGCCGCCATCTGGCTTTATGGTTATACCAGGGAAGAATTTTTATCAATGAACGCGCAGAATATCATAGCTGCAAATTATTTTGAGAAGTTTGAAAATCATTTAAGAAATATAAAAGTTCATAACGCTTTTTACCGTGGCTTTTGGGAACACATTAAAAAAAATGGCGAGTCAATTTATGTGGAAATATCTGCGATGCCGCTTGCCTACAATAATAAAAACGCAAGGCTCGTCTTACTTAATGATATCACTCAAAAAAAGATAGCTGATGAACGGATAATACAGAGTGAAACTCATTTGGCCGAAGCACAACGACTGGCGAAGATGGGCAGCTGGTATTTTGATTTTAAAGCAGACAGGCTCACCTGGTCAGATGAATTATACAATGTTTTTGGTACCGACAAACAAACATTCATCGAAACACATGATTCATTTATACACCTCGTAGATGCAGAAGACAGGGAATCTGTACTGCAAAACAGCAGGCATACACAAGAAACAGGTGAACCCTTTACTTTAGAATATCACATTACTACACCCAAAGGTGAAAAGCGGGTTATCCAGGAGATTGGATATGGCAAGACAGGTACCAATGGAAAGGTTACCCATTTATTCGGAACTGCCCAGGATATTACCGAGCGCAAAAGAGCAGAAGAAGAACTTAAGAAAAAAAATACTTTTATTCAAACTGTTCTAGATAATCTTCCGATTGGTATTGCGCTAAATGAAATTGACAAAGGGAGGGCTTTCTATGTAAATAAAAAGTTTGAAGAAATTTATGGTTGGTCTAAAGATGAGATGAAAGATATCCCTGATTTCTTCGAAAAAGTATATCCCGATAAAAAGTACCGTGAAGAATTAAAACTAAAAATAATTGCAGATATCCAATCCGGAGATATTTCTCGTATGCACTGGGAAGACTGCATTGTAACACATAAAGATGGCTCTACGCATATTATTAATGCTGTCAACATTCCTTTAGCCGAACAGAATACTATGGTTTCAACTGTAATAGATATCACCGGGCGCAAGCGGGCGGAGGATGAGTTGCGCGAAAGCGAAGAAAGATTCCGATATTCATTTGATTATGCCGCTGCAGGTATGTGCATTGTTGGAATTGATTACAAATTCCAGCGAATTAATATCACTTTTAAAAAAATGATAGGTTATGATGAAGATGAAATAAAGAATTTTACTTTCTCTGATATAACACACCCCGATGATTTATCGATTGGCTTATCTCAAATTAAGAAAATGTTAGATGGTGAAATTGATAATGCATCAGTTGAAAAACGCTATATAAGTAAAGATAAACGGATAATTTGGGCTTACATTTCTATATCATTAATCCGGAACGTCAATCATCAACCTCAATTTTTTATTACTCAGTTAATTGATATTACCGAACGCAAGCAAGCAGAACAAGAATTAAT
>JADGPX010000046.1 GCA_017882215.1 Chitinophagaceae bacterium
TGGAGAGGAGAAATTTGCCATTGTGCCATTACAGATGATAGTGGCGAATTGATACATTATAAAATAAAAGATCCTTCATTTCACAACTGGCTGGCACTTGCTTTAGCGGTTCGGAATAATGAAATTTCTGATTTCCCGATTTGTAATAAAAGTTTTGACCTGTCTTATTGCGGTCATGATTTGTAAAAAATAAAGTAGATTAAAAATGTTAGACAATCTGAAAATACTGTTGCATCAGGGCAAACAATATATTCCCGATGTTACCATTGCAAAAGTGCCTGGCATATTCAGGGGCAGGCCGGTTATCAGTACAGAAAAAGTTAATGAAACTGAATTGATAGAACTATGCCCTACCAATGCCATCTCAACAAACCCGGTATGTATTGACTTAGGGAAATGTACGTTTTGCGGAGAGTGTGCCATTGCTTTTCCAAAAAAAATAAAATTTACTACCGACTATAAAATGGCTACCAATGAACGCCAAAAACTTATCATCAAAGAAGGACAGGATGAACCGATTGAATTGAACCCTGAACTGATAAGAAAAGAAATTTACGAATACTTCAGTGGTTCACTAAAGTTAAGGCAGGTATGTGCCGGTGGAGATGGCAGTTGCGAAATGGAACTGAATGCCTGTAGTAATGTAAACTTTGATATGGGTCGTTTTGGGATAGAATTTGTTGCCTCGCCCCGTCATGCAGATGGCATAGTAATAACAGGCCCCATTACAGAAAATATGGCGCAGCCACTGCAAATATGTTATGATGCGATACCTGAACCCAAAATCATTATTCTTACAGGAACCGATGCCATAAGCGGTGGAATATTTGAAGGAAGCCTGGCATTAAACAGAAGTTTTTTATCTAAGTATAAAATTGATTTGTATGTACCCGGCAACCCCATACATCCCCTGACATTTATCAATGGGGTACTTGAGTTAATCAAAAAAAGAAAGTGAGACAAGACAAGAGCTATAACGAACATACAGCGGGAGTATTTCAGGTTGTTGGTGATGCCCTCACCCGGTATCTTTGTTTCATTGTACTAACTTATGTAAATAAAAAAAAGTTGCCTTATGCTGTTTTGCCGTTGGCCGGAGACTTGCCTACCGGCAGCAGGCCAGACGGAGGCGCTCACAGGTGGTGGCGGCTGGCTTACAAAGGTTGGGGGGAACACCTGCGGCGGCGGAAAATCAGTAACTCATTTCATCCAATTTCACTTTTCCTTTAAATGTCCAAAAAACAAAACTGGTATAAATACCTACCAATGGTGTACCTATGGCAGCTATCAACAATAATGTTTTCATTGTTTTTAGTGAAGACGCACCGTTGGTAATAGTAATGCTGTTTTTTATATCATTTGTTGCATACAACAAATTAGGAAAAACTTCTAAGGCCACCATTGCTAATAATGAAGCTATGGTAACTGATGAACTGATAAAGGCATAACGGTATTTTCCTTTATTCAACTGCCGGGGTATATTGGCGATTGCTAAAAACATAATCAAGGGCAAAGTAAAATAAACGGGATTGCTTCTTATTTTATCGCTTAAATGTGGTATGTATAATAAAGTGTAAAGTGTAGTAATACCAAATGATACTACAAAGAAAACAGTAAAGTTTTTTGCCAGGATAGTGAGTTTGGTGTACAACCTTTTTTCAGTTTTCATAGCTAAATAAATTGCCCCGTGCAGCATAAATAAAGCAAGTGTGGTAATGGCTACCATAATACTGAATGGATTAAAGAAAGACAGCCAGTTGCCAATAAATTCATGTTGTTCATTTAGTGGTAAACCTAAAGCTACATTACCCAACATTAAGCCAAGTGATAAGGCAATTACTATACAGGCAAATGAATAAATAAAATCCCATATCAATCTCCATTTTAAACCTGGTTCTTTACTTCTGAATTCAATGGATACGGCTCTCCATATTAATCCTATCATAAAAACCATGAAAGGAATGTAGAAACCAGAAAATATAGCAGCATAAGCCACGGGGAAGCCTGCAAATAAGGCCCCGCCACCAATTACCAGCCATACCTCGTTTCCATCCCACACAGGGCCAATGGCATTTAAAGCAATGCGGCGGCTGGTTTCCTTTTTTAAAAATAAATGTAGTGCCCCTGCGCCCAAATCAAAACCATCTAAAATAGCGTAACCACTGATAACAGCGCCAAAAACCAGGAACCACCAAAAATTATAATCTATACCTAAAAAAGTTTCCATATTATTCTTTTAATGCGTTAATAAAGGATTATCTCTGATAGAGCCTTGTTCAATTGTTTCTTTTGTTCCATAATCTACCGGGCCGTACTTGATTTTTTTATTCAGCAAGTATAAAAACAAAATAAAGAGTGTTATATATACCAATGTAAAAAGAATCAAAGAAAAAATAATCTGGTTGGCAGAAACTGTTCTGGATAAAGCATCTGATGTTTTTAATAAACCATACACCACCCAGGGCTGCCTGCCCATTTCGGCAGTAAACCAACCTGCCTGGTTAGCTATTTGTGGCAAAAATACTGCCCATGCAAACACAACCATCAGCCATCGTTTATCAAAAAGTTTTCCTCTTTTCCATTGCCAGCTTGCGTATAAGGTAAGCGCTATTAAAGTAATGCCAATAGCAATCATAATATGGTACATCTGGAAAATAGCATTCACTTGAGTTGGTCTTTCATCCGGCTTGAAAGCATTTAATCCGGTAATAGGCGTTTTAAAATCCTGGTGCAATAAAAAGGTTAAGCCACCAGGAATTTTTATACCCGTAGCTTTTTGTTTTGTATTATTTACCCACCCCAACAAATACATATCAGCAACTGCACTACTATCATAATGCGCTTCCATAGCTGCTAATTTTGCGGGTTGATTTTTTGCTACCCCTTCTGCACTTTTATCTCCTGCTAATAGTTGGGCTAATGAAAAAATTGTAGCAACTACTAAAGCAATTTTAAAAGAAGGTTTTGCAATTTCAAGATATTTATTTTTTAAAATATAGTATGCATTTACACTCAATACTAAAAATGCACCGGCTAAAAATGCTCCTATCCATACATGAATTAATCTTTCTACACTGGATGGATTAAATACCATTGCCCAGAAATCAGTAATCTCTGCCCTGGTATTCATGCCTTCACCTACAATATGAAATCCTGCCGGTGTTTGTTGCCAGCTATTGGCAACCACAATCCATACAGCACTAAACATAGAGCCGAGGAATACCATAAGAGTTGATAAGAAATGTACTTTGGAGCTTACCCTGTTCCAGCCAAATAATAAAATTCCCAGGAAGCCACTTTCCAGGGCAAATGCAAATATTCCCTCTGCAGCCAAAGCACTCCCGAAAATATCACCAACATATTTTGAGTAAGTAGCCCAGTTGGTTCCAAATTCAAACTCCATGATAATACCTGTTGCTACACCAATTCCAAAAATCAATGCAAATATTTTAATCCAGAACCGGGTCATTTGCTCATAAATCTTATTGCCTGTTTTAAGATACATTCCTTCCATAATCACCAATATTAATCCAAGTCCAATACTTAGTGGCGGATAGATATAATGAAAGGCAATGGTGAAGGCAAATTGAATCCGGGCTAATATTTCTGTTACCATTAAAATAGGTTTAATATAATTACAAAGTTAGCGAATGAGCAAAGCTTAAATGAATGTATTTAGCTATCTATTTTATAATTACAGAATTTACCCATCGCAATAAAATTTTGCTGACGAATAGTAATAATCCTCTGGCATGGCACGGCATTCAGCCGGGCGGATATTCATAAATAGTGGCTGTAAAAAACTGTAGCCGGTAAACAGGGTATCTTTGTTCCATTATACTAATTTATGTAAATAAAAACAAGTTGCCTTATGCATGTTTTGCCGTTGGTCGGAGACTTGCCTACCGGCAGGCAGGCCAGACGGCGGCGCTCACAAACGTAGGCAAAAACACTCAATAAATATGAGACGCCCTATATGGTAAACATACACAAAGCAACGATTTCAGAAGCAGATATTATTGTTGATTTAGCCAGAAATATTTATAAGGAATATTATTTACATCTGTGGCACAGTGGCGGCGCCAAATGGTATATGGAAGATTATGCTTACTCCCTGGAAAAAATAAAGTCGGAACTTATGGATAGTAATAATGAATATTTTATAGCCACTGAAAATGGCAGTGAACAGGGATATATGAAAATCAATTTAAATGAACAATTACCAGGTTTTGAAACGCTGAATGCATTAGAAGTAGAACGCATTTACCTGTATAAAAAAGCCGCCGGCAAAGGACTTGGCAAACAATTCATGCAAACAGCAATGAATAAAGCCAGGGAATTAAAAAAAGATATTATCTTTTTAAAAGCGATGGACTCAAGTACAGACGCCCTGGAATTTTATAAAAAACTGGGATATGAAATCTGTGGTAGCCTGCAATTACCGCTACCCACTTTTCATTTAATGAAAGAAGAATACAGGGGCATGGTAATTTTAAAAAAAAGTGTAGAGCAATAAAGTCTGTTTAATTTTTTCTTCAATTTATGGCATGAAATTAACCTGTTGCTGAACATAACAATTACCCTTACTGTTAAAATATTATAATTAAAATTGTTCCTATTCCAATTGCTACAGCCTACCAATTGAAAGTTGATACATGATGAAAATAGGATTACCATTTTTGAATAAAATCTGCCGGAACAGTACCCATGTTTAATCCAAAGAAATCTTTCATCTGCGATGAAAACATGATGACTGCTATACCTGCTGTAAAACCAACAATTAATGGATGAAGAATAAATTTTATTACACTACCAAAACGGGCAAAGCCCATTATCATTAGCAATAAGGTCTTTAATAAATTATTGTTGATTATAATTTTTAAGGGTATCTGATATCTTAGGTTTAAACATAGAATAATCATTTAATTTTACCAGTTATTCATTTGTTCTTTTACAATTCTCTCGTATTTATTAACCCCTTTTTCTTTCCAGTCAGGATCATACTTTACAAACCAGCTAAGCCATAGTGTACGGGAAAATCGCATAAGAAGCGGCTGTAATAAAAGAACTAACGCCGTATTAATACCAAGCCAATAAAAAATACGGTTATCATCTACTGAAATACCAATAAATATCCACCAGGCAATAAATGTAAAACCACTTAATGCAACTGTAACCAAATAGCTTACATAGCTGGTTCCATAATAAAATCCTACTTCAATTTCTGTCGGCTGTTTGCATACAGAGCAATTCTCATGCATTTTTAAATTGGTCTTAAAATCATAGGCATGTTCTTTTAGAAAAATTTTTCCTTCCCTACAGTGAGGACATCGATTAGTCAACACGGTCCAATAGTATGAGTTCTTTTTTTCTTTATGATTTATTGTTTCGCTTACAGGTATTGACAACGGTAAATTATTCACTTGATTTTTTTTATTTTACTGTAGAAATATATTTTAATTAACCACTTTTGAAATAGAAGTTTTAATTCGATTAAAAACAATTTTGCTCATCTGGATATTAGCCCATTGTTGAGCATTATAATCACATGGGTTAAAATCTTCTAAATTCTGTACGGTTTTATCAAGGAATCTGCTAATAATATAATCATGCACCTTATGTTCTTTTAATCCTTTAATCGCAGCATCAATAAATCTTTGTACCTCATCCTGAGAAGTTGCAAAAAGAATTTTGTTTATCAACTTACAACGATAACCATTAATAGTTGCCGGCATACTAATATTTTTTAAGGTTAATTTTTTTGTGTTTCTATGCTTTGATCCAAAATTTTAGCAGCTTATCAAATTGCGTTTTTAGTATATAATATTCTGGGGGCATCTGATTTTCCCAGGTATGATAGGTTGCTACTCTTGTGCCAACAGGCATTTTTTCCAGTTGATTAAATAAATACGAATTGTAATAATTATATAAGGATAAGGAGTATTGAATTTTATGATCAATTTTTGCAGTGCCTTCTATATTTTCATAAAAAGAATTGTAAAAATAAAAGTGATCAAATTGCTTAAAATCAATTTGAGTAAAATTTCCATGAATAAAAGAGAGATTATTTAAATCCAGCTTGTATTCAGCTTCTACTGCACAATCAAGCAAATCCTTTCGCTGTTCAATCCCATAAAACAAACCATTAGGTTTATAATGCGATGCAGCTAAACAAAACTTACCTGCTCCGCTTCCTATATCTAATACTTTTGCACCATCTTCCGGAACAAGAAACTCAGCAGCATATTTAGCCACTTTTAAAGGTGTCCAATGTTTGTCTGCTAATTTTTGAATGTGAAACGGATATAGGTTGTGAAATTTATCATCATCGATAAACCATTTATCTATGTACCAATTTTTTTGAGCTACTGCGGGCATAAGAATTAGTGAGTTGTTTTTGTGGACATACGATATTTTTCAGAAATTGTTAATCCCTGCCGGTCATAAGGAGATGAGGGAACGATAAGTGCTATATAGCCGCTATTTTCAGGTTCCTGAAGCACTATATTTTTATTGCCAAAAAGAATGGCATTATTGATGGAAAGTATTTTACCGCTAACGGGCATATGAACATCTATTTTATAATCCTCATAAAGTATAGACGCTACTACTTCACCACATTTTTTTGAATTTTTGTCTTTTGAAAATTCAATTTTTTGGATTTCCTTTATACCAGTTAATTTAAAGGGACAAATGCCGATATAGGCTACTGATCCCTGAAAGTCTATCCATTCATAGTCCATGGTATAATAAAGGTCTCTTTTAGGTTTTGAAGTTTGGGTGGCTTTGCCTGATTGTTTCATCATGCAAAATTACCGGCAAGCCGGCATAATAAACGTAAACCTTATCAATATTGAAGGTATCTTTTGTTACTTTTTAAAAAAGTAAATTTGTGCTGTATGAGTTTAAAAGGAATTTTCCCAATAGATAAATGGGATTTTAAAAGTGATTCAGTAATAACTGACCTGCCGCCAAATGAATTAGCGATACTTACTGCTAATATGACTACACAGGTATATAATAAGGGAGAAATTATTTTTCGTGAAGGAGCCTATGCAACAGGCATTTTCTTTATACGTGATGGTAAAGCAAAAAAATATAAAGCAGACAAAGAGGGAAAAGAACAAATTATTTATGTGGCTAATACCGGCGAGATAATGGGCTATCATGCCTTACTTGCTGAAGAACTTTATCCTGATTCAGCAGCCGCTTTAGAGGAAAGCCAGATTGCTTTTATACCTAAAGAAGATTTTCTTGAAGTTTTGGAAAAATCAAAAGTATTACCGCAACGGTTATTAAAAACTTTAAGCCATGAATTTTTTGTTCTTGCTAATAGCATAGCTCTTTTTGCTCAACGAAGTGTAAGGGAAAGATTTGCAATGCAATTAGTGTTAATGCGTGAAAAGTATAAGGAAAACTTTACGCAGGGAATGGCTGTTGAAATAAATATGTCAAGAGAAGATTTAGCAAGCCTGGTAGGAACTACAAGAGAAAATATTTTACGAATACTTAAAGATTTTAAAGAGGAAGGAATATTAGAAACCAAGGGAAGAAAAATTATTATTACAGATGTAAATAAATTACTTGCAGTAGCTAATTATTGAAGATTTAAACACAACAGGATTTATTCGGTATGGTATTGAGGTCATCTTCTGAATAAATACTTCCTTAGTCCAAAGATCAATGCTTAATGGTCTTCGCTTCCATATTTTATTTGGTCGACGGCGAAGATAGAAGTCTTAACCGCCATGAAATGTAAGATAAAACAAATTCTCTTTTAGATAGCAACGCCGTGTCCTGCCCTGCTTCAGGCTATGAGTAGAGACAAGGCTGAGGATGAATAAAATAGGCTAATTTCGTAATATCATTATTACACAATATTGGTGTGAAATTTGAATACTTAAAGGCACTACAATACGCCGTTATTAGCATATGCAATCAAAAGAGAAATCCTTACCCAAAAAAAAGAGGACTGTGATGGCAAAGATTGCTAATGTGCTATCCTACATTTTAGTTTCAATTGTATTACTTTTCTTTCTTGCGATCATACTTATTCAAACTGCACCGGTACAAAATTTTGTAAGAGGAAAAGTTCAGAATTATCTTCAAAATAAATTAAAGACAAAAGTTGAGATCGGTAAACTCGATATCAGTTTTCCTAATTCCATAGTCCTCAAAAATGTTTATATAGAAGATCAAACAAAAGATACGCTTATCTCCGGAGGACAATTAAAAATTGATCTCGATATGCTTAAGCTTCTCACCAATGAAGTGCAGATAAAAGAGATAAACTTAGAGAATATTATAGCTAAAATTAAACGGGTAAACGCAGATACGGTTTTTAATTTTCAGTTTATCATCAATGCGTTTATGAGCAATCAAAAAGACACTTCTGCCATTCATGATTCATCTTCTTTAAAAATGACTATTGATAATGTGGTTATCAATAATGCAAGAATAATTTACCAGGATGTTATTACCGGTGATGATATGAATATGTTTATCACCCATTTGGATGCACCCATAAAAAAGTTTGATCCTACACATCTTTATTTTGATATCCCGACTTTTACGCTTACAGGGCTTAAAGGTTATTATTATCAGAACGAACCATTAAAACCTAAAATAGACAGTGCATTAGCCCGGGCTGTTGCAAAACCTGGAAATTATTTTCAGATAAAAAATACTGAGATACTATTAAAAAATATAGATGTTGATTACAAAAGCGTACCTACAAATATTTTTACAAGTTTAAAATTATCAAAGCTCATTGCACATCCTGATAATTTGGATATTAAAAACGGTAAATACGCTTTTAAAGATATGATGCTTGATACTTCTGATATTGCGCTATTAATGAGCAATACAAAAGCTCCGCCAAAAACCGCAACACAAATACAGGCAAAAGAATCGCTTCCTCCATTTACTTTTACATCAAAGGATATTAAAATTGCTGAAACACATTTCAGACTTGATAATTCTTCTATGCCTGTAACACATTATGGAATGGATTATGGTCATCTTGATATTAATAATTTAAACATTACGGCGGCTAATCTTTTATATAACTCAGATACCACTGCATTAACTATAAAAACAGCAAGCTTTAAAGAAAAAAGTGGTTTTGTTTTAAATGAATTAAACACAGACTTTTTATTTACAGGTACTGAAACATTACTAAAAAATCTGTACATAAAAACTCCGGGTACAGTTTTACGAAGAGACCTTGCGATCACCTACCCTTCTCTTGAAAAGCTTGCTCAAAATCCTGCTTCGCTTATTTTAGATTTAAATATTGAGAGCAGCAGCGTACAGTTAAAAGATATTCTAACATTTGCACCTGCACTTCGCACATTGCCGGCATTTGCAAATCCTTACCAGGTTTGGGACCTGAATGGAAGAGTGTATGGACACATGAATGATATCCATTTTAATGACCTTAGATTTAAAGGTTTAAGCAATACAACAATGTTTGTTTCCGGAACTTTAAAAGGTTTGCCTGATCCTAAAAAATTTGTTGCTGATGTAGATTTTAAATATTTAAACACAGGGAGAAAAGATATCCTATCTCTTATACCGAAAGAGTCAGTGCCTACAGCTTTTACATTACCCGAATCTATTTCTGCATTTGGTAAAATAAAAGCCAGCTTGAATGATTTGGTATCGGATATCACGATCAGCACAAGTCTTGGCTCTGCAAAATTAAAAGGCAGTTTAGTAAATTATTCAAATCCAAAACTTGCCAAATATGATTATGCGGTTAATGCCAATGCGATTGATCTTGGCACTATCATGAAGGACAAGGCAACTTATGGAATTTTGTCAGCTACATTTAAAATAAAAGGTTCAGGGTTTGATCCGAATACTGCAAATGCAAAAACCAATGGTGTTATAAATTCCATTGGCTATAATAAATACACTTATAAAAATATAAAGTTCGATGGCTCAATTGCCAATGGATCATATACTGCTAATGCAAGTGTAAGAGACCCGAACATTGATCTTAGCTTTGTGGCTGATGGTGTATTCAAGGGTAAATATCCGTCCATTCGTTTTACTGCAGATATTGACAGCATTAAAACACAGGCGCTGCATCTTACCCCGCAGGCAATTATTTATCATGGCAAAATAGAAGGTGATTTTACTAACATTGACCCTGATAATCTTAACGGAAATCTTTTGATAACAAATTCTGTTTTGGTAAATAATGGAGAGAGAACGCAATTGGATTCTGTAAGATTATTTGCAGATAATTCAAACAATCAGCAACTGATACGTGTTCAGAGCCAGTTTTTATCTGCAGAAATAAAAGGTAAATATAAGCTTACACAACTGGCTGATATTATTCAGCAGTCAATTGATCCATACTTTTCTCTTAGCAATAAAAAAAATACAAACCCTGTAGACGCACATGATTTTACCATTACTGCAAAAGCCTTTGATAACCCGGCATTGCGAGCTTTTTTTCCTGAGCTTAAAAGACTCGATTCCATAAACCTGGCAGCGAATTTCTCTACACAAAATGGGATGAATGCCAGCGTTGATGCGCCAATAATTATTTATGGACCCAATCAAATTCATCAAATAAAATTAAATGCCGTTACAAGAAATAACCAGGTAGAATTTACTTCCTCGTTTTCTCAATTAAAAAGCGGAACGTTTGCTGTGGATGCCACCACGCTTAATGGAACAATCTCCAACAACCTCATCAATTTTTCATTAGGGATAAGAGATGCAAGAGCGAAAAACAAGTACAGGCTCTCCGGCACATTAAGTCAGCCTTCATTGGATAATTATAGTTTTCAGTTAAAGCCAGATAGTTTGATACTTAATTATGAGCCATGGTCAGTTAATGTAAATAACAGCCTACAACTTTTAAATGGCGACATCATTGCAAACCAATTTGTGTTGAATAAAGGCGATCAGCAATTGAGCCTGAACAGCATTGGTACCGGCACTAACAGACCGCTTAGCATTGATTTTAAAAATTTCAACATTGCAACGCTTGCTGCATTTGTTCAAACAGATTCTCTTCTTGTAGATGGAGCAGTTAACGGAAATGTGCTGATTAAAAATTATAGAACACAACCTACATTCACCAGCGATCTTACCATAAATAATCTTAGCATATTTAAAGACACTTTGGGAAATGTAACTGCCCGGGTAAATAATAATACAGCTAATGTTTTTAATGCAAACGTTGCACTTACAGGCAGAGGCAATGATGTAAAAGCCAATGGAAATTATTATGTAAAGCCGGATAATAACAACAGTTACGATTTTAATATTGATATAACTAAACTTCAAATGAAATCGCTGGAAGGTCCTTCACTTGGCGCTATCCGCAATGCATCTGGCAGCCTTAGCGGTAATATTTCTTTTAAAGGAACAATAGACAATCCAAATATACTCGGCAAAATAAATTTTGATAACACTTCTTTTAATATCACAAGGCTTAACAGCTTTTTTAAAGTTAATAATGAAAGTCTCACCATTGATAACAATGGATTTGCATTTAATAATTTCATCATACAGGATACTGCTGATAACAACCTTGTAATTGATGGCCGCATAAACACAACTAATTTTAAAGATTACGCATTTGATCTGAAAGTAAATGCTGATAACTTCCAGGTATTAAATACTACCAAAAAAGATAACAAGCTTTTTTATGGCAAGATGGTTCTTACAACAGCGCTTAACATCAGGGGTACTAATGATGAACCCATAGTTGATGGATCATTAACTGTAAATGATAAAACCAAATTTACAGTTGTACTGCCGCAAACCGAGCCGGGTGTTGTGGAAAGAGAAGGCATTGTGCGATTTGTAGATCTGAATGCCACTCCTGAAGATTCATTGTTCCTGTTGCCGTATGACTCTTTAAATGTTTCCCGTTTAGTTGGTTTTGATGTCTCTACCAATATTACTATAGACAGAAATGCAGAATTTAATTTAATAGTTGATGAAGCCAATGGAGATTTTATCAACATGAAAGGAGAAGGATTGTTAAGCGCAGGCATCGACCCGAGCGGCAAAGTAACACTGGTTGGCTCTTATCAATTAGATGAGGGTTCTTATGAATTATCTTTTAATTTCTTAAAGAGAAAATTTGATATACAGAAAGGAAGCAGAATTTTATGGACAGGTGAACCAACGAATGCTGACATTGATGTTTCTGCGGTATATATTGCCAATGCTTCACCGCTTGATCTTGTGCAAAATCAAATAAGTACTACCGACATTGCAGTAAGAAATACTTATCGCCAAAAATTACCATTTGAAGTTTGGCTTACAATGAAAGGAGAACTTTTAAGACCTGCAATAACATTTGATATAAGGTTACCTGAAGACAAGAGTTATATAGTTTCAAAAGATATTATCTCAGCAGTACAAAATAAATTATTACAAATAAGAGAAGAGCCGGGTGAAATAAATAAACAGGTGTTTGCTCTTTTATTGCTTAGCCGCTTTGTAAATGAAAATCCATTTGATAACAGCAATGGCGGATTGGACCCTGCAGAATTTGCAAGACAAAGTGTAAGCAAACTTCTTACTGAACAATTAAACAGTTTAGCCGGTGGATTGATAGCCGGCGTAGATATTAATTTTGATCTTACTACTGCAGCTGATTATACCACCGGCGAAAAACGTAACCGCACAGATTTTAATGTAGGACTTACCAAACGCTTGCTGGGCGATCGTTTAACAGTAACTGTTGGCAGCAACTTTGAATTGGAAGGACCAAGACCTACCAATCAAATAAATAACAGCAATAATATTGCAGGCAACGTATCAGTTGATTATAATATTAGCAGGGACGGCAGGTATGTTATAAGAGTGTACCGGAAAAATGAATACCAAGGAGTTATTGAAGGCTATATTGTTGAAACCGGTTTAGGATTTATCATCAATGTGGACTATGATCATTTTAAAGAATTGCTGCAAAGATCAAAACAAAAAAAGAGCGGCAAAACACCGGTAACAACTCCTTCATCTGATAAAACAAAGATCCCTGAACTTAAACCCGATAAGCGTGCCAAGTAAAAGAAATTTAATGGAGACTATTTCAAAATTTGCATTTCTTATTTTAATTATATCATTTGCATCATGCAGTAATACACGGCGCCTGCCACCGGGTGATGCTTTGTACACAGGCGCTTCAGTTAAAATAAAAGATAACATCTCCAAAAAAAATAAAAATGTTCTTGTAGATGATCTTACTACTTTAACCCGGCCAAAACCTAACAGCAAATTTTTAGGAATGCGGCTTAAGTTATCTTTCTTTAATCTTGCAGGTAACCCAAACAAAGGAGGTTTTATAAGAAAATTTTTTAGAAATATAGGCGAGCCTCCTGTTTTATTAAGCGATCTTAATCTTGATAACAACGCTAAAGTGCTGAGAAATTATCTTGAGAACAAAGGATATTTTCATGCAGCCGTAAGCGGCGATACAACTGTAAAGAGAAAAAAAGCACATGCAACATATACAGTTCAAACCGGCAGTTTATATACAATAAAAGATATTGTATTTCCTCACGATACCACCAGCCACCTGGGAATGGCTATTAAAAAAACAGAACCTAAAACGCTGATAAAAACAGGAGTTCCATTCAACCTTGATCTGATAAAGGCGGAAAGACTTAGAATAGATGCAGCTTTAAAAGAAGAAGGCTATTATTTTTTCAGTCCCGATTATATTTTGATAGATGCTGACAGCACAATTGGCAATAATATGGTTAATTTATATCTCACCATAAAAACCAATACGCCTTTAGCGGCAAGAAAACCATACACCATAAATGAGATATATGTTTACTCTAATTATACATTAACCACTGCGGCAATTGATACATCACATGTATATGAAGAATTTTATAACGGATATTATGTTATAGATAAAGACAAAATGTTCAAGCCAAATTTATTTGAGCATGTAATGCAATTCAAGCCCACCGATCTTTACAATAGAAAAGCGCACAACCTTGCACTTAACCGGTTGATAAATCTTGGCGTTTATAAATTTGTAAAGAACCGGTTTGAAGTTGATCCATATACTGATGAGCTCAATACCTTTTATTATTTAACTCCGCTGCCTAAAAAAACATTGCGTGCCGAAGTTTCAGGTAATACAAAATCAAATAATAATACCGGCTCCATAATTAGTTTTAGCTGGAGAAATAAAAACTTTTTAAGAGGAGCAGAATTACTGGCGCTGAATGCTTACGTTGGTTCTGAAGTACAATTCAGCGGCAGGCAACAGGGCTTTAATACCAATAAGCTTGGAGCAGAGATATCTATCACTGTTCCAAAATTTATAATCCCATTTTTTTTATTTAATACAAAGGGCGCATACGTTCCAAAATCGTATGCACGAATAGGCTACGACCTGCTTAACAGGACAAAACTGTATACATTAAATTCTTTTCGGGCAGACCTTGGCTATAGCTGGAAACCCAATGTACGTAAAGAGTATAAATACAATCCCATCTCGGTAAATTATGTACAACCGCTTAATGTTACACAACGATACCTGGATAGTATACCGCATGATTTTACTTTAAAAAAAGCAATAGAAAAACAATTCATCATAGGCTCTAATGCCACTTATAGTTATGATGAAATAATTGATGATCCAAGAGGCAGAGGATGGTATGTAATAACTAATTTAGATCTGTCAGGAAATTTAATTGGCATTATTACTCATCCTGATCTTAAGAATGGAGACACCATTAAATTTTTTGGAGCTCCTTATTCACAATATATAAAAACGGAAGTTGATGTTCGCATGTATTCACGGCTGGGGCCTAAAACAATATGGGCTAACCGGGTTGACATGGGCTTTGGACTTCCTTATGGAAACTCTTACCAGTTACCATTTATTAAACAATTTTTTATTGGAGGAACCAACAGCCTGCGTGGCTTTAGAAGCAGAACATTAGGACCGGGAACATACATATCTCCAAGAATAGACAGCAGTGATTTTTATCCCGATCAGTCAGGCGATATAAAGCTTGAAATAAATAGCGAGTTAAGGCAAAAAATTTCGGGAGTATTGGAAGGTGCAATATTTGCAGAAGCAGGAAATATCTGGCTTAAAAATAAAACTACTGATAAGCCCGGCGCTGAATTCACTAAAGATTTTTTAACGCAGCTTGCTGTTGATGCAGGCATTGGTATAAGATTCGATATGCAAATTCTGTTGCTGCGCTTTGATGTTGCAATACCTTTAAGAAAACCATGGCTGCCTGCCGGACAAAGAGCCAGCCCAATTAATTTTGGAAGCGCTGCATGGAGAAAAGATAACCTGATATTTAATTTCGCAATCGGTTATCCGTTTTAATTATGTAAGAAGAAAATTTAGACTTACTGCTTTCCATTACATTGCACTTACAAAAAATTATTTTTTATTCTGTTGTTACAGTTCAGCGTTATGAACAGATTGTTGAAAACTTCAGCAATAAAAATTTTGCTCATCAAGACAGTAAAGTTTATTTTTGACAAATTCTGTCAAAACACAATCATTCAAAATGGACAGTTTAGGCGACACCATTAGAAAGCTAAGAGAAGAAAAGGAATTGCCTTTACGGACAGTTGCCGCTTTTCTTGACATTGACCAGGCAATACTTAGTAAAATAGAGCGGGGACATCGCAAGCCGGCACGGGAACAGGTTGTAAAACTTGCCGGATATTTTAAGGTGAAAGAAAATGATTTACTTGTAGCATGGCTCTCTGACAAACTTGTTTATGAACTGGAAGATGAAGAAGTGGCTTTGAAAGCTTTGCAGGTAGCAGAGGAGAAAGTGGCCTATATCGCTTTTAAAAAAATTGACAGAAAAGATGTGCTGCAACAATTAAAAAATGGAATTAAAAAATTTACCCAGGTTGAAAAAGCATGGATATATGGTTCGTTTGCAAGGGGGAATGACGGCCCCAAAAGTGATATAGACATTGCATTGCAAACAAATAAAAAATTCACTTATTTCGATTTAGCAGAGGTGCAATACCAACTGGAAAATAAAATTAACCGGAAAGTAGATGTGGGATTTATTGATTCCTTTAAGCCATACATATTTGAACATGTAAAAGCCGATTTAAAATTAATTTATGAAAGATAGCCATATTGAAAGCTTAAAAAGGCTGGAAGATATAGAACAGGCTATTAC
>JADGPX010000244.1 GCA_017882215.1 Chitinophagaceae bacterium
CAGCGCTTTGATCTTAAATACACAGATTTGAATTTGCTTATCGCAAGCAGGAGGTAAAAAATATATTTTGAATTGAAAAGAATGGAAGCCAACTTACGCAGTCTGTATTTTGCCAAACCCCTTGTTGTAAGAATACCCTTCACGTTCTTCAAAATGTTTTTTTGCCTTTGCAGGTCTTCCACTTTAAAATTAAAACATTAGCAACATTAAAAGAGGCCGCCGATGTTGTGTGTTCGTGCTGATGGTTTTTGCAGCCCGGCAATCACCAACATCAGTTTGGATACTAACACTATTCATTTTAATCCATCCAATGTGTTATTATACCAAACCCGTCTTCTCCTGTTACATAATATTTTGCTGAAGAATATGTATAGCCTTCCGGATAATGGCATAAACCTGCTGCTACAGGATTATTATGAATGTATTCCATTTTTTGCATAAAAACTTCTTTGGTCCATAAATCTATATTTAAAGGATTACGTTCCCAAAATTGATATTCTCTATCTTTTGCACCCACATAAAATTGTTCTAATACTTTTGGATGGTTCTTCTTTAAATCTCTTTTAATTGTTTGAGATATGAACTTTAAAAAATTTCGTTGAATAGCCTCTCTCTCATACCCATCCTGAATTTTCCATACCTGCCTGCCGGCAGACAGGTTAAATGTATGTGATTACTCATGATACAGAAAACATTTAATTCTATCCATTTTTCTTTCACCATGTGTTTGAGGCTATCCATTATTACATCTTTATATTTATCCTGTTTCAAAAGATGTTTCCCCGTCCGAACGGCATTCAGCCGGGCGGGCATTCCAAAATAGTGGCTGTAAAATATTGTGTATAATGTGTTGTTATAATGGACGCATTTTAAAATTGCATGTATCTAAAGTAATAAAGTTTTACTTATCTTTTATTCAAAACTACCTGCTGGTTGTTGGTGATTGCTTAGCTGCAAAAACCAGCCGCACGAACACGCAACAACGGCGGCGGGTGGCTTTATGCGTGTAGGCACACTTTTTTAGGAACACCAGCGACGGCAGAAAATATTTGACTATTATAAAATTGCCGTAAAAGTATGTGTGATTACTGATAAGTTAATCAGCTTAATTAAAGAAATACATGACGCATTATAAAGCTTTTTTATTTTTACAACCATTGACTGAATTTTTTGATGTACCAATTTTTTACAAACTGCGTAAGCACACAATAACTTAACAGGATTATAAACAGAAAAGGAAAATAACTTAATGGTAATGGCTGCATTTTTAATGATGCTGCGAAAGGTGAGAATGGAATAAATATTCCTATCACCATGACTAATGATGTAAGCGCCACAACAGGGGCTGTTGCCCAACTTTGTATAAATGGAACTTTACGTGTCCGTATCATGTGAACAATCAGCGTTTGAGATAGCAAGCCTTCAACAAACCAACCTGATTGAAAAAGACTCTGATGTTCGGGAGTGGATGCTTTGAAGAAAAAGTACATTATTGCGAAAATGGAATAATCAAAAATTGAACTGATAGGGCCAATAAACATCATGAAACGGCTTGTACCTCTTGCATCCCACTTTTGCGGCTTCTCAATAAATTCGGCATCCATGACGTCCCAGGGAATTGATATTTGCGAAATATCGTACAAAAGATTTTGCACCAGAATTTGAATGGGGAGCATTGGCAGAAAAGGCAGCAAAGCACTTGCGCCCAACACGCTGAACATATTACCGAAATTGCTGCTGGCAGTCATCTTGATGTATTTGATGATGTTGCCAAAAGTCCTGCGGCCATAAATCACTCCTTTACGAAGTACCATTAAATCTTTTTCCAACAAAATAATGTCGGCACTTTCTTTTGCAATGTCAACGGCAGTATCCACTGAAATACCCACATCTGCATCCCTTAGAGCCGGAGCATCGTTAATGCCATCGCCCATAAAGCCAACCGTATGCCCTTTTACCTGTAATAGCTTAACAATACGTGATTTTTGCATAGGGTTTAGTTTGGCCATGATAGAAATATCATCTATCTGAGCAACGATTTCTTCATCACTCATTTTTTCCAATTCGCTACCCAATACCACATTTGTAATTGGAATACCCACTTCACGGCAAACCTTTTTTGTTATGATTTCATTGTCACCTGTTAATACTTTAACAGTGACACCCAATTTTTGAAGCCCGGCAATAGCCAGTTTTGCAGATGGTTTAGGCGGGTCAAGAAACCCAACAAAACCGGTTAACACTAAATCGCATTCATCCTTAATTGAATAAGTGACCGGCCTTTCGTCATACTCCTTTACAGCTACCACTAAAACCCGTAAGCCATCTTCATTTAAACGTTTTGAAGTGTCTGTAACAATCTTTCGCATTTCATCATTCACCGGAAGAATGTTATCCATACTAATTTGTAACTGTTTGTCTGAACCGGGGTCAAAGGCATGAGAACAAACTTCCAGCATTTCTTCCACTGCTCCCTTGCATATCAATAAATGTTTACCGTTTTTTTCTTCAAGAATAACACTCATTCTTCTCCGCTGAAAGTCAAAAGGTATCTCATCAATTTTTTTAAACCCTTCTTCCAACTGGTGATTATGATGCTCACTATGATGTTCAAGCACAGCCACATCCAACAAGTTTTTCAATCCGGTTTGATAATAGCTGTTGAGAAATGCCCATTTCATCACTTCATCATCCTCATCGCCAAATACATTCAGGTGTCTTGTGAGCACAATTTTATCCAGCGTTAATGTTCCTGTTTTATCTGTACAAAGAATGTCCATTGCTCCAAGGTTCTGAATGGCGTTTAGCCGCTTTACTATAACTTTTCGCTTACCCATTTTTAAAGCACCTTTGGCAAGGTTGGCCGTAACGATCATGGGAAGCATTTCAGGCGTTAGACCAACAGCAACCGATAAACCAAATAATAATGCTTCCAACCAATTGCCTTTGGTTAACCCATTGATAAAAAATACAAGCGGAACCATGACCAACATGAACCGTATCAGTAACCAACTTATTTTACCCACGCCTTTATCAAAACTGGTGAGTGGCCGCTGGCCTGTAATGGCTGCACCAATGGACCCGAAATAAGTTTGATTGCCGGTAGTGACGGCAATGGCTGTTGCAGTACCACTAATCACATTGGTTCCCATAAAACAAAGGTTATCCAATTCCAAAGGAGACTTAATTTTTGCATCCTCAATTTTCTTTTCCTGTTTTTCAACCGGCAATGCTTCACCTGTAAGAATTGACTGGCTTATGAATAAATCTTTTGAGTGCATTATTCTGCAATCGGCAGGTATCATATCACCTGCACTTAATAGCACAATATCGCCCGGAACAATTTCCTTAATGTCAACTTCATTTTTACCTGTTTCTTTTCTCAGCACAGTAGCAGTGGTTTTTACCATGCTTTTTAATTTTTCTGCTGCCTGATTGCTGCTGAATTCCTGCCAAAAACGAAGGAGTGAGCTTAGCAATACCATTGTTATTACTACGATCACTGTTTTGTAATCGCCTTCGCCGGGTGGAACAAGAAAAACGTCTATTACAAGAGATACAATTGCAATTGTGATAAGTACCCCATTAAAAGGAGTAAGAAAAGAAGTAAATAATTGTTTGTACCAGGTTGGTGCTTTTTCGTGTGCTATTTCATTTAATCCGTACTGAGTTCTCTTTTGCTTAACCTCAGTTTCTGAAAGACCGTCTGCCGTGCTTTGTAATGTGCTCAAAAAAATATCACTATCTGAATGGGATACATTTTGGAGAATGTTCATAGCAGCTTCATCAAAGCCATTGTTACTGTCTTTTGAAAAACTGATTTTATTTCTTAGCCGCTCTTTTAACTTTAATTTTGATTTATTCATTTCAATGTCTTTATTAAGCTTTACAAAGACCACGGGCTCTCCTTGCCGTGATCTGGTAGTTTGTTGTAGGTGAAGTACGGGAATATCTCGGTCCCCCTGATTTCCTTAGTCTGCTTCCAATCGAAAGTTACGCTGTCCTGAGTTTGTAACTCAGGACTTATAAACAATAAATCTATAACAAATATTCAATTTTAATTAACCCGCATTGTTTTCCATAATAATAATCTCTTGCACTGCTATAAATATATTCTTCCGCCTTTTCCACTATTCCTGCATCGACAGGATTGTTATGTATATATTCCAGCTTTTGGGTAGCAAATTGGGGCGTATAAATTACTTTAGGTTGATTGTCTTGCTGCCAAAATTGATAGTCTGTATTTCTGCTATTCTTTTCTCCGGCTTCTTTAAATATTTTAAGCATCCATTCTTTGCGGCTTTCTCCGGGATGATTTTCTATGGCTTTGATTATCTTTTTACTGGTAAATTTTTTAAAATCTCCCAGCACATCGCTTACATTATTTTCATTTGCAGAAATTATTAAATGAGCAT
>JADGPX010000245.1 GCA_017882215.1 Chitinophagaceae bacterium
ACAGTAAGTAGACGATATAAAATGGAAAAAGTAGTGTTACTGTTTCAAAATTTTGGTTTTATTAACAGTAAAGGTTGTTGGTGAGGCTACCGACAATAACAGTGGAGAAAAGCATACAAAGAAGAAGTGATTACTACTTCTTGTCTGAGGCTGCGAATTTGCCGGCAAGTATTTTATGAACAATAATTTTTGATAAAAACCAGCAAATAAAAAGAATCCTGCATTTGCAGAATAAAAAATATTCCGGCAGCCACGATGCGCTGATGAAAATAAAATAAAAATTAAATAGGAATTTTGCCGCCGTCTGGTCTCTGACCAACGGCAATATAAAATTAAGTGTGGCTGCTTAATAATTTGCTGTCGCAATAAACTATTTACGAAATAAGTTGTCTCGTCTTGTTTGTGCTGAAACTGCCTGCAACAAAGAAGAAAATTAATTTTTCTTCTTTAACTCCTTAAGTTTCTCCGTAACCATATCTTTTGCATCCTGGTCTCCATATTGACTAGTGTGGTGAAAGCTGAAAACCGAATCCGCCACCGGAAAAAAAAGCCAAACAAATTCTTACAAAAGATCTGCAGGATAAAAATGAATTGATAAATGCCGAGGCAAATATAAGAGACGTTTCTGTTCCTTTAAATTTTGATGAATTTAAAAATATGGGATGAATGATCTTTCCCAACATTAGTCCAATGGTGCATTAAGATTATTATCTTTCTCTTCCTTATTTTGTTTGAATTCAAGCTTACCAAATTTCCATGTAAAGTTCAGTCCAAAGGATCTGAACGGAATTTTGCGGGTGCTGTTTACACTAAAGTTTGATCCGAACAATTTAGTATCCTGAACTACATATTTATTAAATGGATTAGTAGTTGTAAATGCGATACTTCCTTTTTTGTTCCAGAATTGTTTGCGGATTGCAATGTTATAAGAAGTGAATGAAGGATAAATTCCCTGTGCCTCATGTCGTGCAGAATTAAAGTTTCCGAAAAATTCTCCAACCAGAGTTGGTATTACCTGGTAAGTAGCATTAACATTAAAACGATAATTAAAACTGTTTGAATTAAATCCCGGATCAAGTTCATTGATCGTATGCCTATGAAAAAAGAAAGCATTAGATCTTACACTAAACTTACTTGAAATATGAAGATCAGCGAAGAAATTAATACCTGCATTTTTCTCCATACCAATATTTTGCCGGGTACTTACTGATACATTTGTGTAAGTAGAATCACCCACTTTGTAAGAAGGATAATATACAATGTACGGTTGAATATCATGTTCGTTAATGCGGTAAAACAAGCTCACCATAAATGAGCCAACATTTTCTACATCTTTACTATAACCAAGCTCAAGTCTATGACCGATCTCAGGTTGCAAATATGGGTTGCCTGCTGATAAATTTTTAGGATCATTAGTATTTATAAAAGGATTCAGATCATGATTATCAGGTCGTTCAATTCTTTTTGAATAACTAAGTTTTATGCTTTGGCTTTCACCTATCTTTTTAGATAAATAAATGGAAGGAACAAAAGTATTATATCCGGGAATTTTTACCTGTTGAATTGTATTTGAATAATAAGAATTTATTTCTGTACGCTCATACCTGCCGCCAAGTTTTGCATCTAATAATTTTCCTACAGGAAAGCTGATCTCTGAATAGAAAGCATATACTTTTTGATGATAGTCAAGATTATTTGATAAAGAAGAATTAAATAAATATTGTTTTACGTCAGGTTGATAACGCATTACTTCTGAAGTGCTGTTAATATCATAAAAACTCACTTTACTGCCAACGCCTAAAGTAATATCTTTCTTTAACGGTTGTGTATAATCAACTTTTATTTCAGTCTCTCTTATCTTACCCGGATTAACACTTTGCGTACCATAATACAATGAATCCTGGGGCAGCAGAAATTGACTGGTATTACTGCTGGAATTATCATTACCAAAACTTGAGTTTACATTAATGTCTAATTCCTGATCTTCTTTATTAAAAGTTCTTTTATAATTTAAGCCTGCATCAATATCGTGAAACTTAAAATTACTATTGGTATTAATGGATGATAAAATATCACCGATTGAACTGCCTGTATAATATTGCTGGTCCTGTGTTGTAATACCGTGCCCATTATTGCCAAAGTTGTTATACGATATTGAACCGGAGAAGTTATTCTTTTTCTGAGGTGTCCAGTCAAAGCCAAGCCCTGTTTGATATCCGCTTCTTAAAAACTCGCCGTATCCATCCTGGTGAAGATCAGTTTGGTGGCTATTACTATCCGTAGTATACCTGTCAGAAACAAATGGAATTGAAGATTTCAATCTTGCATTACCACTTAAAAATGCATTCATCCCAAAGGTTCCTTTACGCACGTTAAAATTCATAGATCCGTTTTCCTGCAATGTTCCTGCGGTTAATGAAATATTTCCGTTATACCCTTTGGCAGTATTTGATTTTAGAATGATATTAATGATACCACCCATTCCTGCTGCATCATATTTTGCACCGGGATTAGTGATCACCTCAATACTTTTTATCTGGCTTGCAGGTATTGATTGCAATACATCTGTTATACTGCTGCCAAATGCTGATGAAGGTTTTCCATTTATTAAAAATCTAATTCCGCCGCTGCCGGCAAGCTCAACATTTCCATCAGCATCTACTGATACCTGTGGTATTTTTTTAAGAACATCCGTAGCCACACCCGATTGTGAGGTAACATCACGCTCTGCATTAAAAACCATTTTATCAATCTTATTTTCAATCAATTTTCCCTGGGCAACTATTGTTATACCCTGCAATACACCTGTCTTTCTTCCAAGCAAAATAGTTTTAAGATTTACAGGACTTTTCTTACTATTTACTGCAACGTTGTTTAGCGTGTAAGAATTATAGCCTATGTATTCAAAAACTATATTAAACACACTATCTCTTACATCAGTTATTGTATAGGTGCCATTTTTATCAGTGGTACTACCATTTATAGGTTTAGCCTGTCCTTTAAAAAAAAGTGTAACGGTTGCATATTCCAATGGAGCTTTTGACACAGAGTCAACAACTTTACCGCTGATAGTATTCGTTCCATTAGGTTGAGCATAACCGGTAAAAAGACTCATCAATAATATTCCGGATAAAATAATTTTCTTCACTAAGTTTTTATTTAGGGCGCAAAGGTATTTCCCAAATCTTAAGCAATTCTGATTTTTTTATGAATGGAAACGTTAAAGACTTTTATGATTCTTGTGATGGAAGTTCTCGTTGCAAACGAGGAATAGATGAGAGAGCCGCCGTCTGGTTTCTGACCAACGGCAAGACATGCTCATAGTAACTTTTTTTATTTATGAAGATTGTTTTCTAAAAATTATGCGTGGCTGCTAAAGCCCGTTGGTCGGAGACCAGACGGGGGCGTTCGGTATAGGCAAATATTTTAGATTTGAAAAGGAAACACCCACATGGGCAAAATTATTTACTTTTGGAAAAACTTTGCCATGGATACAAATCCGGTTCTTTATTCTTTGCGCAATGCCTCTTCTCTTTTAAGAAATGCAGATAGGGAACTCTTAAGGCCGGAAGAGGACTCTGTAATGCTTTGCGCCTGCCAATGCACTAAAAATGCTGTTATAGGATTTCTCAAATCTTTCCTGGCTGAAAACCGGGTTGATAATTCTTCAAATTCAATTGAAAAGCTATTGGCGGAATGCCGCAGATTGGAACCGGCCTTTAATAGCATACAACTTAACTGCTTTGCTTGCAGGACTGAGGAAGCAACTGATTGCTACTGCCTGGATGTAAATAAAGTAAGCGAGTGTTTTACACAGGCGAAATCTGTTGAAGAGTTTGTGCTTGCGGGCTTGAAAATATCCAGGGAAGATTTAAATAATTCCTGATGGCCGTTCCCGTTACTGGCGCAAGGTACTGTCAGTAAAACCAAATAAAATTGCAGATTTGCCGCCGTCTGGTCTCTGACCAACGGCAAGACATGCTCATAGTAACTTTTTTTATTTATGAAGATTGTTTTCAAAAAATTAAGTGTGGCTGCTAAAGCCCGTTGGTCGGAGACCAGACGGGGGCTTTCGGGATAGGAAGTTTTTTAGATTTGAGAAGGGGAACACCCAAAGGGCTAAATACATGCCGTAAAAAGATTTGCAAAAAATTTATTCATAGTAATCATTTGTAAAGTTGTCTGTATAATGTATATGTTTTGGTTTTAGATCTTATTGATCATTAGTTTACAAAACTCTAATCTAATCAATTGCGCAACGGTAAAAATTTTACTTCATTTCTTTTCCATCAATAAAAACCTGTGCATTGGTAGTCTCCAATTTATTTTTACCTGAGTCGGTAATTATTTTACAATTTTCCAATCGCACATTTTGCGCAAAGAAAATCCCGAATGGATTTTCT
>JADGPX010000246.1 GCA_017882215.1 Chitinophagaceae bacterium
ATTGCAACACCATCAGTAACTACAAAGTTTTATGTAATTGGTAATATAGGAAAATGTCAATCTACAGATTCAGTAACAGTAAGAGTAGCGCCATATCCGGGAAGTTTAGCAAGCGCAGATACAATTTTATGTTTTGGCAATGCTATACAACTACATGCCAGCGGCGGAAGCATGTATACATGGTCACCATCTTTCTTTTTAAATGATCCTAATATACCTGATCCCATTGCTAATCCTGACAGAAGCATACGATATATCGTTACCATCCGTGATACGCTGGGCTGTCCTAAGCCTGTATTTGATACAGTTGTAGTGCAGGTACAAAGAATTATTGCAGACGCAGGACCAAGAGATACGTCAATTGTTGTAAATCAACCATTGCAGCTGAATGCTACAGGAGGACAGTTTTATTTGTGGACACCTGCAACCGGTTTAAATAATCCTGCAATTGCTAATCCTGTTGCTACAATAAGTGATAACATAGATTATGTAGTAAGAGTTAGTACTGCATCAGGATGTTTTGCAACTGATACTATAAGTGTAAAAGTTTATAAAGTATTACCCGGGATTTATGTGCCCAGTGCATTTACGCCTGATGGCGATGGGAAAAATGATGTGTTCAGACCAATAGCGATTGGCATAAAACAAATAACTTATTTTAAAGTGTTCAACCGTTGGGGAGTATTGGTATATTCCAGTGCGAAAAATGCCTATGAACAAAGTATAGGCTGGGATGGAACATATAAAGGGAAGCCACAGGATTCTGCTGTATATGTCTGGATAGTGGAAGGAGTGGATTACCTTGATAAAAAAATAACTCAAAAAGGAACGGTAACATTGATAAGATAGTGAATGGTGAATAGTGAGTGATGAATAATCAATAAGCAATTGGCAATTGGCAAATATAAAATCCCATTAATCTTTTAATCCCACAAATCATGGTTCGGACAGTTTTTATCACAGGCGCAACATCCGGAATTGGCAAAGCATGTGCAGAAAAATTTGCATCAGCAGGCGATAACATTATCATTAACGGAAGAAGAAAAGATCGTTTGGCAGAACTAGAAAATTCTTTACAAAACAATTATAATGTAAAAGTATTTGAATCAATTTTTGATGTTCAGAATAAAGAAGAAGTTTTTGCTGCAGTTAATAATTTACCCGAAGAATGGAAAGGAATTGACATTTTAATAAACAATGCCGGGCTTGCCTTGGGCAGAGACTATTTTGATGAGGCAGATCTTGATGACTGGGAAACTATGTTGCAAACCAATGTAAATGGTTTATTGTATGTGAGCAAAGCGGTTATTCCATTGATGACAAAAAGAAATAGCGGACACATTATTAATCTTGGCTCCGTTGCGGGAAAAGAAATGTATGAAAAAGGAAATGTTTATTGTGTATCCAAAGCAGCCGTAGATGCAATAAGTAAAACGATGCGTATCGATCTTTTACAGCACCGGATAAAAGTTACTGCCATTCATCCCGGCGCCGTAGAAACGGAATTTGCTTTGGTGAGATATAAAGGAGATAAAACCAAAGCATCTGATACCTACAAGGGTTTTACGCCGTTAACAGCGATGGATATAGCTGAAACCATTTACTATACAGCATCTCTGCCACCTCATGTATGTATAAACGATCTTGTGATAACTGCCATATCACAGGCAAATGCCATTTATTTTAAGAAGGATTGACCGTGTATTTACTGTGCAATAAAAAACAGCATATTTACGTTTATTTGCGGAATGTTTTTACTTAGAATTTCTGAAAAGAATTCCTAACATTGTACCAGTATCCAAAGCCTCTAAATGAAAAACCTTACAAGAAATCACTATTAATTTTTGCCTTTTTTCTATTACTTAGTTTCTCTGCAAAAGCACAGAAAGGATCTGACGTTATCCGCCAGGTTTCCTGCTTTTATTCCATACTTAAATTACAAGCCGATAGTTTAAAACTTGTTTTATATAAACAGGGTTTTGTTGTAGTTAGAGAAGCAACAATGACCATGGAAAGTGAATATGAAATGCCCATTATTGTTCCGTTAAATGAAGGAAGCTGGTATCACATTGCATTTATTGGCGACATGACATCAAAATTGTACGAAGTGAGAATGTATGATTATGATGAAAAACAGGTTGTGTATCAAAAGCATTATGGAGATGGAATGGAAAGCAACATCATTAATTATTCTTACATACCTAAATTTTCTGAATACCACATGATAAAGCCCGTACAGGTAAATAAAAAGAAAAAGAAAAATATTTGCGGTTACTTCATGATATTTAAAAAAGTAAAATAAATATCTGAACCACGATTTGGGTGGATTAAAAAGATTAGTAAGAAAAAAAATAAGTATACTTCAAAACAATAACCTTTAATCATTTTAATCCAATAAATCTCCCCAAATCATGGTTCAGACAATTACACTCCCAAAATAAAAAAAGTGATCATTGCACTGCTAAATCCTAAAAAAAGTTTAGAGCTAATAGTTACTACAAGCTGAAAAGCTTTTCTCCTCGAAAGATCTATATTATTAAGTATGGCAAACTTTTTTGCCCATCCATAAATAAATATCCCAAATGCAATTATAAAAAAAATAATTACGCCGTAAATAAATGTATCGCTATCTACTATAAATTCATACGACACAATACAACGCAGCACTAAGGCAACCAATGCACCACCAACAGCAAAGGTGAGCTAATCTACATTTTTTTGTAACACTATGCCCATGCATACTTTCTGCCGTTGGTGAAAAAAACACCAACGGTGGCGTGAATTCTAATGGAAAATTCTTTTGTTTAAAAAATGTTTGGAATTCATTATATTTGTCATTAAAATAAATATATTATGAATAAGATACTATCAGTTTTTTTCGTAATCCTGGTTTCAAATTCACTGTACGCACAGAATACAAATGGATCTCAGGATCAGAATGGAAAAGTGTATTTCATGCGATCAGACGGCTTCCAGGCACCGGCAGCTGCCTTTACAGTATTCATTGATGGCACTCTCCTTTGCAGACTTAATAACAAAAGATTTTCAATTCATGCTGTTAAACCCGGCACTCATAATTTCTCATCTCAATTTCTCGGTCCGAAATCCAGGGTGAAGACTGAGAAAGTTAAAATACAAATCGAAGCAGGAAAAATATACTATATCCTATTGAGTTATAAACATGGTATACTTCACAAATTGCATTGCAAGGAAGTAAATGAGAATTCTGCTAAAAATATACTGCCTAATTTAAAAGAAGTCAAGAACTGCCGATAAGAGTTTCTTTCTTCCCTGGTTGGTGTCCTCCCTCTGCTGTCCTGAGTTTGCAACTCAGGACAAAAACTACAATAAGAACTCAATTTTAAGCAATTCTTTTTGCTTGCCATAATAATAATCTTTTGCACTACATCCCGCAACTGGCGCAAGTATGCAGAACAGTTATTGAGCGTGGCATACTTGTGTCCTTATAAGTACTTAACCAATACACAAACTTTACTGCGCAAGTGAAATCCTCACCTGCATACCGGCTCTTGTATTAACTGTTGGCGCTGCCGATGAAATGTATGGGGTTACTCTACGCTGATCGAAATAGAGTTTTACATTTATACGGTTACTGATGTAATAATCTATCGTTGGGCTAAGGGTTATCTCTTTACTCCCTGCCGTTGCAAATGCACTCTGCTGATCGAGCCTGCTGTTGGCAGTTACATTATCTCTTACTTTAAAATCAAACCTGAAATTAATTTCATTATCCAATTTTTTTGTATCTTTTTTAGAGAATGGAATTTTAAACGGAAGCTTTAAGCCACGCTTGCGGTAACCTGCGCCAATAGTGAATTCTGTTGATCTTACTTCACTTAATTGAAAATCAATAAGGCTCATACTTAATTGCCTTTGCTTTACATATTCAAACTTTCCTGTTAGCTGGTTTACCAAGCTAAAATCAATACCTATCAATGGAGCAAATTGTTCCTGTATGGTTATATTGGGAACCAGATAAAATGGAATATAATTGTTAGAAACCGGATCAATAAAAGATGGATAACCAAACCTTGAAACATCCTGGTACAGCAATGCAGATGTAAAGCTGTTCATGCCAAGCGTTGCAGTATACGCATGGGTTAAAGAAAAATTTGTGAATATTTTATCAAGGCCTTTTATCCTGCTAAGTCCATTGTACGATATCCTCCAGTTTGGTTTTGGCAATATACCTCTGAATGGATTTGATTTTAAATTGGGATTATTTTGTTTTATCAATCCAACTTTTTCAGGATCCTGTCCTGTGTATGCAGCAATAAATGCAGGCACTAAAACCTCAGTAGCATATCTTCCATAACCAAGTTGATAACCATCACTTGTTACCGGCAAACCTGCCTGTTGATTGTAGATATTTTGTTTTATC
>JADGPX010000247.1 GCA_017882215.1 Chitinophagaceae bacterium
TAATTGTCCTCACCTTGTGCAGCAGTTATTTAATGAGCATGCTGATGGCGTAAAAATGATCGTAGCATCCAGGTATCAAGAAACAGCGGTTTATCATATCAACAATTCAAACAATATTGATGTGCCAATACAGCATCATCGTGTTTCTTCACCACAACTTGCATTTGCGTTTGTTTAAATTTTTTTAGCCAACTTCACGTCATTACGATCACGCCTGGGCGTGAGTGGCAATCCCCACCATTATGAGGTGAAGATGATTTTGTAACCAACTTCACGTCATAGAGAAGGTTGATATATATTTATTAAGTTTCTTCATTCGGGGGTTTATTAATAAAGATTGACTAAGAAAAAAAACTTCGCCACAGAAAACCATAACAAAGCATTTATAAAAAGCTTGCTATATTGGAGACATGGAAATTGTTGCAGGCAGTATTGTATTGGCTGTTATTATTCTGATAGCAGTTGCTTTATTTGGTAAAAAGAAAACAAAACCGATAGAGTCATTTCCCGAAACATACAGGAGATTACTAAATGAGCATGTGGCATTTTATAAAGAACTGGATCACGCAAATAAAACTAAGTTTGAAGATCGCATGCTGCTTTTTTTATCACGGGTAAGAGTTACCGGAATAAAAACAACAGTTGAAGATTTAGATAAAGTACTGATAGCCGCCAGCGCCATCATACCTATTTTTGGTTTTCCTGATTGGGAATATATTAACCTTAATGAAGTATTGCTTTATCCCAATTCATTCAATCATGAAACTTTTGCTGAAGAAGATCGCAACACACTGGGAGTGATTGGTACCGGGCCTTACCAGAATATTATGATACTTTCAAAACAGGGATTGAGAGAAGGTTTTATAAACAACACCGGAAAAAATAATGTAGCTATTCATGAATTTGTGCACCTCATTGATAAAACAGATGGTTCTGTGGATGGTATTCCTGAGTTTATGTTTAGCAAACAATATATTTTACCGTGGCTCAATCTTATGCAACGGGAGATACAACACATCATTGCAGAGCGGTCAGACATTAACCCATACGGCACTATCAGCCAGGCCGAATTTTTTGCAGTGGTATCAGAATATTTTTTTGAACGCCCTGACCTTTTACAAACCAAACATCCCGAACTCTACAACCTGCTGTCAACAATTTTCCGGCAGCAACCAAAAAAATCTGAGAGCGTTTAATATTTTTTGTAATCAGTTGTAGTTTCTACTATCATCATCGTGTATATGGGAGGCTTTAATCAACGAATGATGTTGGTGACAACGCCAACGCAGGCGAAGGGGCTTTTATCCACTACCTGATAACGATCACCTTTCCTGCTGAAGATAATCAGTATTCTTTAACTTAAAAAACTGCAAATTGTTCAGGTAAATATTTTTACCGTTTCATCTTTTTTAAAAGCCATAAAATTTTTTAAATGAAATCAGATTATGAAATAGCAAACGAAAAACCCATGCGGTTGATAACAGAAGTAGCTGCTGACATGGGGCTACCCGCTGATTTACTGGTGCCTTACGGTAACTACAAGGCCAAAGTGAATATCAGCCAGTTTGATGAAGAAAGGATAGCTGCCTCCAAACTGGTATTGGTTACGGCTATAACACCTACCAAAGCTGGTATAGGCAAAACAACCACCTCCATCGGATTAGCAGATGGGTTAAAAAAGCTTAATAAAAATGTAGTGCTGGCCCTGCGTGAACCTTCATTGGGTCCATGCTTTGGTATAAAAGGCGGCGCAGCCGGTGGGGGATACTCGCAGATAGTACCCATGGAAGACATCAACCTTCATTTTACCGGCGACTTTCATGCAATCACAGCAGCCAATAATACACTGGCTTCGTTAATGGATAATTTCCGTTTTTTTAACCGGGGCAAACCCGAAGGGATCAAAACAGTTTTAATGAAACGTTGTCTCGATGTAAATGATCGTGTGTTGCGCAAAATAGTTACCGCTCTTGATACACCCAATAATGGCATAACTTCAGAAACGGGATTTGTTATTACAGCGGCCAGCGAACTTATGGCTGTTCTTTGCCTTGCTGAAGGATTGGAAGAGCTTCGCAAACGGATAGATGAAATGTTACTTGGATTTACATTTGCCGGCGAACCATTTACTACTAAAAATCTCGGAGTAACCGGGGCTATCACGGCGCTATTAAAAGATGCGATGTTTCCCAACCTGGTGCAAACGCTGGAAGGCTGTCCCGCATTGGTGCATGGTGGGCCGTTTGCCAATATTGCCCATGGCTGTAATTCAATCATGGCTACCAAAACAGCCATGCAGTTTGGCGACTATGTGATCACCGAAGCTGGTTTCGCCAGCGACTTAGGGGCTGAAAAATTTTTCAATATCAAATGCAGGAAAGCAGGATTGCAACCGGCCATGAGTGTGCTGGTGGCCACCTCACAGGCGCTAAAACTGAGCGGGGGTATAGCGGAAGATAAAATGATGTTGCCGGATTTGACTGCCCTTGCAAAAGGAATGCAAAACCTGGAAAGGCATATTGCCATACTGAAAACATTTAACCAGAAAGTGCTGGTAGTGCTGAACAGGTATCATTTTGATACAAAGGAAGAGATTGATTTTATACAAAGCTGGTGCAATAAAAAGGAAGCGGCTTTCGCGGTAAATGATGCTTATATGCAGGGTGGTAAGGGCGCCCGTGAAATGGCACAGGCCGTGGTGGATATTTGTAAGGACCCATCACCTCCGCTGCGCTATACCTATGAACTTTCGGATGATGTGGAAACCAAAATCAGGAAGATTGTAACAAATATATATGGTGGTAAAGCTGTGGTATTTTATAAAAAAGCACAGGAGATGATCCGGAAAATAAAAAAACTGGGACTGGAGCATCTGCCGGTGTGTATGGCGAAAACACAATACTCTTTTACTGACGATGCAGCGATAAGCGGTTTGGATGGTGATTTTAAAATAGATGTTGATGATCTGGTGATTACCCAGGGTGCCGGTTTTATTGTGGCTGTATGCGGGGAAATGATGCGGATGCCGGGATTACCTAAAGTACCACAGGCGAATTTTATTGATGTGGTGGACGGAAAAATTGTAGGAGTGAGTTAAGATGCTGCATTTTGATTAATTAATAATGTTACACCTCCTGAAGGCATGAACTTTGAACAATTGAAGAAATATTTTGAAAAAAGAAAACGCAAATTGCCTAAACAGTAATTCTCTATATGGCATAAGAATGAGGTGAAGATTTTGTGAGCCGGCTTCTTGTGCCTTGCAAATTTTTAAAATTGAATAACTAAAGATTTATGGTTCTTTTAGAAGGCACAAGAAGCTAAGCTATAAGCCACGCTTCAATCTTGCCATTCGGTGATTACGTCCTGCGATCACGCCTGGGCGTGAGTGGCAATCCCCACAGTTATGAGGTGAAGTTGATTTTGTAACAAACAGTTGATTCATTTACTCAACATTGTGGAGTTTATCCTGAGTTTACCGAAGGGTCAAACTCTTGTACCGCATACCATTATGCGTCATTTTTCTTAATAGTTTTGAAGCCTGCATAAGATCGAGGCAAGAGATGTTAGCTATAATGCACAACCAAGTTTTTTTATATTAGATTTGTTATAATTAAAATATTGTAAACGCATTGCGTTGCTGACGTTTCTTCTACAGTAAAACGGCGAAATTTTATAGAGAGAAAAGAAACAGTTTCAAGCGATGCACCCGGAAGGGTGCGTCCTTTGGCTGTTTTCGATTCTCTCTGGGTGCTTCGCCGTACCTTCTGTAGGTTGAAATTAAGCGGAGGATTGCACCCAATTTTTTTTCTCCGCTTTCAGGACGCAGAAAAACAATCTGTATGTCATTGATAACTTCTACTTCATTATTTGGTTCATTAGATTTTAATAAAATTCAATATGATAAAGATTTTAAAGAAGATAGTGTACGTGAAGTAATTATTGCTCCTATACTTCATCAATTGGGTTATAATCAAAATAATATAGTACGAAGCAAAACTTTGCAGCATCCTTTTCTTAAAATAGGTAGCAACAAGAAAATAGCAATTAAACTTATTCCTGATTATTCACTTAAAGTGGAAGATAATTTTGCTTGGGTATTAGATGCAAAATCTCCTAATGAAAGTGTAACAGATGAAGATAACATAGAGCAGGTCTATAGTTATGCTACACATCCAGAAATTAGAAGTACATACTTTGCCCTATGTAATGGTTTACGTTTTTCATTATACAGAAGAGAATCTACCAATGAACCAATACTTGAATTTGCTCTCACTGACATAGAACATAGATGGAAAGATTTAAAGTTGTATTTATCGCCAGATAGCTTTCAAGTTGGTAAAAATTTTATGGATTCAATTTCAAACATCTCATTCTTCTCATCTTCGCGGTGAA
>JADGPX010000047.1 GCA_017882215.1 Chitinophagaceae bacterium
GGCAATGTCATTAAGTTAAGAAATACCATCCCACTTGAACATTGATTATTGAATGTTGAGTGTTGAATATTTAACCTGAAAAACACTCAATAATCAATACCTGCCTGCCGGTAGGCAAGTCCAACACTCAATTTTCAAGTATAAAATCCTTAACTTAATGACATTGCCCCTTCGGGGAGATTTAAAGGGGCTTTTTTCTGCAGAAGAAGTAGCGGCTATCACAACACAAAATGCTGAAGAAATTTTTCGCTGAGTAAAACGCTGCGTCCTTTGCGGGGAGCATAACTGTTCGGAACATCAGAAAATCTTTATAATATTTCACTCCTACGGAGTTTTAATACATCCTTCGTTTTTTTTACTACTAACATTTAGCTCCTATGGAGCTAAAAAAATGTTGAGTAAAGTCCCTTTAGGGACGATATGTTAGTAGAAAAAATACATAACCTGGCCTGTTAAAGCCCCTTTAGGGGCAATGTCATTAAGTTAAGGATTTTATGTTCCGGAGGAACATATCGTAGGTAGAAAATAAAATCGAATTGGGAAAAGCGTTCCAGAGGAACGCCTGGTGCTAAAGCAAGATAATCGCACCAAACATTCCTACGGAACGTAACCCAATGCTTTTTTGATTGGTTACTACCTACCAAATGCCCCGCTGGGGCAAGACAGTTCCTTAACTTAATGACATTGCCCGACGGGACTGGCAGATAAATTGCCTTAACCAGGTAAAGGATTGCAGCGTGGAAAAACATCTTGATCAGGATATAGAGGTACTTATTGTAGAGGACGAAATTGATATCTGTTTTTTATTAACAGGGATATTACGAAAAAAGAATCTGCAAACAACTTTCGTAAACAGTATACACGAAGCTCAAGATCTACTGGCTATACAGCATCCATCTATTCTCTTTTTGGATAATAACCTGCCTGACGGGTATGGTGTTGATTTCATATACCAAATAAAAAACAGCCATCCTTTAATCTGGATAATAATGATTACTGCTGATGATACAATAGCAAATAAAAATAAAGCGCTGAAAGCCGGAGCAGACTTTTTTATTGGGAAACCTTTTACAATAGATACAATAAATAAAGCAATTGACACTGTGATGGCAGATGTTCATTAACAGGATGCCTTACTCAAATTGTAGACTTATTTCCCCGTGGTTTTATAGCTCTGTTACTTGAATAGTAAGAATATCTTATGTTATTCCTTTATTTAATGAGTAAATATTAAGCATTTATTTTTTTGGCAATGTTTTTTGTATATCTATATGGTATAAAATTATTTTTCACTTTAAACTCTTAAAAACATGGGAAACTTATTATATGTAATCGCAGTAATCCTGATCATTATCTGGATCTTCGGAGCTTTTGTATCTCCCTTTGGTGGTGGTTTAATTCATATACTTTTAGTGATAGCAATCATTGCCATCTTATTAAAAGTTATAAGAGGAAATGCATAAAGATCAGGATTAATAATTTCTTCATTTCTAAAATAAAATTATGGAAAGCTGGAAGTTAAAATTAAAAGGTGATTGGAACCAAACCAAGGGTAAGATAAAACAGGCCTATGGCGATTTGACCGATGATGATTTAAAATATGAGGAAGGGAAAGATGATGAACTGGTTGGCAGATTGCAAAAGAAAATTGGTAAAACAAAAGATGAAGTAATAAAATGGATTGAGAGTTTATAATCGGTTTTATTAATTATCTTTTATAGTAGGCTATAAGCCCTCATGATAAAAGCATGAGGGCTTTTTTTTATTTGTTACTTTATTTACATTGCACAGGAAATACTGGTTCCATTGGCATTTGCAGTATTACTGGCTGTTTTACTTTTACCCATAGTTAATTTTTTAGAAAGCAGAAATGTTCCAAGGATTCTTTCTATTGCAATATCATTGTTCCTGGCAATAATTGCAGGCGTGGGGAATACTTTTAGGCGATGATATTACAGGCACAAAAAAAGTGAGGATATATGAAAGGATCAAAGTATTAAAAATTAAAAAAACTAATAAGCCGGTTAAGCCGCCAATTTCTTATTAAGCATAATTAAATGAAATAATAAAAGAAGATCCTTTTCCTTCCTCACTCTCTGCATAAATATTAGCATTGTGACTTAAAATAATATTCTGAGTACTGGTTAGCCCTAAACCGATACCTTTTTCTTTAGTAGTAAAGTATGGCTCAAATAACCTGGATAAGGATTCTTTATCAATACCTTTTCCATTATCTGAAATGGTAACTACACAGCGGTTGTTTTTATTTTCGGTAGTAATAGTAAGAATTCCTTTCTGTGATTCTATCGCTTCAACAGCATTTACAATAATGTTTAAGAAGGCAATGTTTATTTTTTCAACATCAGCAAGTACCTGCGGAAGACCAGGTGCATAATTTTTAATTACATTAATTACTTTCAGGTCAATACGGTCCTGCGCAAATCCCAGGCTCTGATCCAGTATTTCATTAAGATTAACTTTTGTAAAACTGAGCTGTGCGGCTTTTGTTGAATTTAAAAGATCATTTATTAATTCATTTATCCTGTTACTGTTCCTGGTTATCATCTCAAACAAAAGTTCTGTTTCAGAGGTTGATGATATTTCAGAACGTAAATGTTCAGTTGCAAGGTTAATATTAGTTAAAGGATTTCGCACTTCATGTGCAATTGTTCTGGATATCCTTCCGGTAACTGCAAATTTTTCAATGCTTCGCAGCTCAAGTAATTCGATGTTCAGTGTATTCAGTTCATTTATTCTTAGCTCTAATTGTTCTCTGAATTGTGCGGCTTGTTTATCTGACGCCTGCTTTGCTTTATTCTCTTTATTAAAAGTAGTAATTGAATAAAAGGCTAATACAATAGCTACAACAATTGAAGCAATGTTTATAACTTTAATGAAGTTGGACAAAGTAGTTACACGGTTTGATCTTTTTGTCAAAAGATTATTTTCTTCCCTTTGCAATTTTACTGCAAGTGTTTTTATACTATCCATTATCAGTTTGCCTTTGTACCCACTTTTTATTATGGTATCAGTAACTACAGAATTGTTGTTCTTAAATATCGTCAATCCCGATGACAATAAATTCAGTTTACTTTTTATAAATAACTGTAAAGTATCAAGTCTTTTTTGTTGTTTATCATTATCTGCGGTTAGCAATTTAAGTTTTAAGAATGTTGAATCAATAAGATGCGGGGCTTTATAATAATTATTTAAAAACCTTTCATCTTTTACTATAAAATATCCTCTGAATGCTGATTCGGCATCTTTTAATTCAGATAACAAAATATTCAGCGTATTAATAACATTAGTTGTATGATGCACCCTTTCCTGCTGGTTTGATAACTGTTGAGAGCTGTAAAAGGTTAATATATAAGAAATAAATAAAAGGATAAAGGCTGTAATGTAACCCCAGCGAACTCTATCTGCAACATTATCAATAATAGAGGTTAGCATTAAACCTGTTTTTGTTGGCAAATATACTCTGGTTATTTTTAATTTTTCCGTTCTTACATTAATAAGTTAAAGCGCTTAGTGGTATAAAAATTGTCGAATATTTTTAAACTGATTTTTTTTATTATGTCAGTCATAAATGAAAAAGCAGTTGAAAGATTGAATCATTTAATTGCTATTGCAAATGATGGAAAATATGGTTATGAAAATGCTGCTGAGGATATAAAGGATATAACACTAAAACAAATGTTCAGGCAATATTCACTGGAAAGAGCAAGGTATGTTGAGGAACTGAAAAAGCAACTTATTTCACAGCAGTTAAGCGGCATTCAATTCGCATTAAACAGCATACGTGCTCTTACAGCAACTGCAACCGCATAAAAATTTTTAAAAAATAAACTATGGCAAAGTATTCAAAAAAATCGCAGGAATCCGTTAAGGATGCAATGCACGAAATGAAAGAAGGAAAACTTACATCAGGGCGAAGCGGAAAAACAGTTAAGAGCCGCAAACAGGCTATAGCCATTGGCTTATCCGAAGCAAGAGAAAAAGGAGCTAAGGTGCCCAAAAAATCTTCTTCAAAAAGAGGAGGTAAAAAAACCGGGACCTAAAAAGGGATAGAAGAAATAGCAACATATATATGCAAACAAAGGATAGCAGTTTACAAAACTGCTACCATTTTTTTATTGCTTTTTCTATTTTCTGGCTTTTCCTATAATCCAGAAAATTATACCAACTACCAATACAACTAATAATACGCCTACCCATACACCCGCTTTAAAAATACCTGCAATAATCTGGCAGCTACTCATTGTAGTAATAACGGCAAGTAAACACGCTAATAAAATTCCGTTTGTTTTTTTCATGATGTTTATTTTTTTATTTTAGTAATTGCAAAATCCCGTTCTACTTTATTTACAGTATTTCTATGTGCCTCATCAAATTGAATGTGTGGTAAATATATTTCTTTCTTTTTTTAACAAATGAGATAAGTGGCAATTATAAAAGCAATAGGCTTGCCCGTTGCCCTGGTTACAGCATTAGAAAATCTATTAAAAAATTTAGATAATGCGCTTTTTTTTATTTTTCATAATGACTTTTTCTGAAAGTAAATCATTTAAAAAGATGTTTTTACAACAAGTATTTACATTTACTTTTTAGCAGCATATTTAAAACGTAATATCAATAATATGGTATTTAAAACAAAAGAAAAAGTATTAGTGTAAATAATCGGCGCATCCTTTTTTAAAATACCATACCCTATCCAACACCCTATTCTACTTCATTAATACAAGTATCATAAACAATAGACCTTGAAGGTTTTTAAAAACCTTCAAGGTCTAAAAAAGTCAGGCCTTTATAACCTGACTTATACTTTTTTCCAATCCGGGTAATTCCAAATTTTTATACCTCTGCTTTTATACATGCATTCTTAAAATCCTGAGAGATATACAGCTTTAATAAATGTTGCTTCTTTATTTTTATCTATAGCATTAGTTACTCCTGAAACTGATATACCATCCTGTTTTTTAAATTCTGTATTATCTGTTTTTTTTAATTTGTTAACCTTATCCTCACTCTTGGAAGAAACAATAAAAAAGAAAAGCCAGAAGGAAGGCAGAATTAATTCTTTCAATAAATTTTTCATAACTATTCTACGGTTACTTTTACGTTATTATTTTCAGCTATACTGGTTAATAATTGAGCAGCTTCCTTTTCTTCTTCCAAAGTCTGTACCATAAGATCAGCCAGATCGGTTTTACCTAAAGTTTTTACAAATTGTGTAAGACTGCCATAAGTAGCAATTTCATAATGCTCTACTTTTTGTGCTGCCATTAATCCTACATCCCTGGTTAAACTATCCTTTTCGGTATCCTTTTAAAGATTATGCCAAAGTATTTAATAGTATAAATAACGACAAGATTAAGATATATTGAAAATGAGCACAATTTTGCTTCCTCAGAATGGGAAAAAAAATACTCAAAGCCATACTAAGTTTACATCTGTCAACAATTTAGCGTAATATTTTAAAGCCTTTACCGGCTTATATTTCAGCCGCCTGGTAATACCTAAAATAAGATTGGCAAAATATTTTATACCTTATTATAAGAATCTCATTTTTTAATTTTAAAAACCACAAATTATGGGCTCAGGAAAAGTATTAGCAAGCGTATTAGCAGGCGCAGCAGCAGGCGCTATTCTTGGAATTTTATTTGCGCCCGATAAAGGCACAGAAACAAGAAGAAAAATTGCTGAAAAAGGTACCGGATTAGCCGATTCTGTAAAGGACAAAGTAAATGAATACACTGATGCCATTGCAGAAAAATATGATTCAGTAAAAGAAAAACTTACAGGGTTAGCATCAGAAGGCAGGGATATGATAAACCAGGCTAAAGGTGGAAGTGCTGGAGATAGAGGTACTTCAATGAAAGCGGATGTTAGAAATTCAATGAATTCCTAGTATCTCGTTGAAGCTACAAACAAGTTCCGGTGATAAACGTATAGACATGGAAAATCAATCAAGCCCTGTTGAATCACTGATAGACAGAGTGCAGCGTTATGTTGAAACGAGAATAGATCTGTTAAGGTTAAAAGCCATTGATAAATCATCTTCGTTTTTATCATTGCTTTTATCGATGGCAGTGGTGATATTGATAAGTTTTATTTTTATTATGTTGCTCAGCATCGGTGTTGCTCTTTTTTTAGGCGAGCTGCTCGGCAAATCATACTACGGGTTTTTTATTGTAGCCGGATTTTACCTTATCACCGGGCTTGTTGTGTATATCTTCCGCGACAAATGGTTAAGGGCGCCCATTGCCAATTCGATGATAAAAAATTTACTGGACTGATTTATTTAGGTGTCCTACACCTTCAAGGTGTAGGACACCTATTCAAATAATTGCAATGAAAAAGATACACAAGGCAGAGGAGTTAAAAAATGCAATTCTTGAATTAGAAGCAAAAAAAATTGTAACTGAAGACGCTCTGAAAAGGCAATTTCATGAAACCATTGAAACTTTTAAGCCATCAAATATTTTAAAGAATACGGTTTCAGAAGTAGCTGCATCTCCACAGTTCAAACATAATCTTTTAAACCTTGCATTAGGATTAGGAGCAGGTTATCTTACCAACAAAATTGCTGTTGGCAGAAAGGCAGGTTTATTTGCAAGAACTTTAGGAACAGCTTTGCAATTTGGCGTTACCAGCCTGGTAGCAAAAAATAAGGCTAACGAAGAAAACGTAGGTTATAAAAAAGGTGGCTTACTTAAAAGAATTTTTTCCCGATCAACCACCTAATTTCTTTAAACATTTATTAAGATCAATACCCTTACCCACGATAGGTGTAAATATATCTCCCATTTTTTTTACACGTTTCATAATATTATTGATAGTAAAGTTCTGTGGCGTTAATCCACTCTTAACTTCTTTCCATAATAATGGCGCAGATACGGTTGCTCCGGGTTTTGGGCGAAGACTGTAAACACAGGCAATAGTTTGTCCCCTCCTGTTTTGCAGATAATCCATGTAAATATGTTTATGTCCACGCTTCTGTAAGTTTCGTTCAAGCGTTGTAAAATCAGGAATCTGTTCATTAGCAAGCATGCAAATTAAATACGCAAAATCTTTTACCTGCTCATAAGTATATTTTTTTGCTGTAGCAACATATACATGCAAGCCTGACGAGCCGGAGGTTTTACAGTAAGATGGTGCGCCGGCTTTATCCAAAACTTCTTTTACAACATTGGCAGCTTCTATCACCTGTTCAAAAGTATTTTCTTTAGATGGATCAATATCTATAATTAAATAATCAGGGTTATCAAGTGCGTCAACAGTAGAGTGCCATGGATTAATTTCAATGCATCCCAAATTATTGAGATAAGTAAGCGTTGGCTTGTTATCGCAAATAATATAATCAATGTCTTTATTGGTAGATTCAGAAAAAAGTTTTTTAGTTTTTACAAACGATGGAGCTTCTTCTCCTGCATCTTTATGAAAAAATTCTTTGGCATTTATTCCATTAGGCGTTCTTAATAAAGATTGCGGTCTGCCTTTTAAATAGGGTAAAATATAATCTGCCATTTCCAAATAATAATTGATCACATCACCTTTGGTAATTCCTTCATCAGGAAAGTATATTTTATTAATATTTGTGGCTTTTACTTTTATCTTACCAAAAGAAAATATTTTGTCATTATTATTTTCCGAATCTTCCAGTTTCTTTTCTCCCTTATCTATTTTTTTTACCTGCCTGCCGGTAGGCAAGGTATCTGATTTTTTTATTGTTTTTGTATTTGCCATAGTTACCTCCTTAATAGATTTATCTTCTCTTACATTCAGAAAGATCGGATGCCTAAGCATACCATCTCTTGTTACTTCGGTAAATTTTATTTCGCAAACTAATTTGGGTTTAACCCAGGTTACATGCATATTGGTTTTTACTTTTTCATCAAACGGAGATTTACTTTGTTTCAGCGGTTGCAGCAAACTCCACATTTCTTTTAATGATTGCTGGTTAAAACCTGAACCTGTATGACCGATGTATTTTAATTTATTTCCATCTTTAATTGCCAGCACCAATGCGCCAAAATATTTTCTTGCCCCTCCTCCGGGATCTGTGTAGCCTGCTATAATTGCTTCCTGTGTTTTATTGTTTTTTATTTTAAGCCATTCGTTTGTTCTCTTTCCAATATAATATTGGCTGTCAGCTTTTTTAGCCATAATACCTTCCAGGTTCTTTTCTGTGCTGACATTAAAAAAAGCAATTCCTTTTTCTACTATGTGATCAGAGTATTTTACAACATCACTTTTTTTAATAATGCCTTGCAATAGTTCTTTTCTTTCTATCAGCGGTAACTCACAGGTGTTATGTCCATTGAGGAATAAAATATCAAATACATAATAATGAATAGGGCGATGCGTATTGCTTTCGTAATGCTGCAATAATTGGAACTCGGGATGACCTTCATCATTTAAAACCACTATCTCTCCATCAAGCACTGCATCAGCTCTTATTTTTTTTAACTCCTGCACAACTAATGTATAAGAGTTTTCGAAAGTAATTCCGTTACGTGAATATAATCTTACGTTGCCGTTTTCTATTTCTGCAATAGCACGGTATCCATCCCATTTAATTTCGTACAGCCAATTCTTATCATCAAAAGGTTCTTTAGTTTCTTTAGCAAGCATCGGCTTAATAAACTCATGTAATTTTCTGCTCTCTTTAATAGAAGTTTTCAGGGAACTTTTTTTTTAGCTGATCTTGTATTAGCCTTGTCGGGTTTATTTTCTGCAAGCCATTTGTTTATAGGAGAGTTTTCAGGTGTATCATCTTCGCTGTTATAATCCTCATCTACTGCATATTCATCATTGTGTTTTATCAGCAGCCAGGTGTTATCCTGTTTACCTTTTAATCTTACCAAAGCAAATTCACCTTTTAATTTTTTACCAAACATTCTGAATTTTAAATTGCCTGCATGTAACCCTGCTCTTAAATTTTTTTCTGCAGTTTTTATATCAGAATTTTCAAGATCAGAATAAGTACCGTTGTCCCAGATCTCAACAATGCCGGCTCCATATCCTGAAGGAATTATACCTGCAAAATCTTTATAATCGTAGGGATGATCTTCAACCATCATGGCTAAACGTTTATCTTTTGGATTTAATGAAGGTCCCTTTGGAACAGCCCAGCTTTTTAAAATGCCATCCATCTCTAATCGAAAATCATAATGAAGATGAGATGCTTTGTGACGCTGGATTACAAATGCCAGTTTTGATTTGGAAGATTTTGGTTTGCCTTCCGGCTCAGGCGTTTCATTAAAATTTCTTTTCTTTTTATAGAGTTCTAATGGCATATTTATGAAGCTTTTTTACGTTTAACATCAAGGCTGGCTTTCAATTGGCTCATCAGGTCTTTTGTTTTACTGTGCACAACTTTCATTTGAGGAGCTTTTATTTTTTGTCCTTTAGCTTTTGCATGAATTAGTTTTAATAATTCTTCCCTGTATGTGTCTTTGTATTTGGATACATCAAATTTACCGGAAAGCTGGTTAATAAGTGATACTGCCATTTGTAATTCCGCAGGCTTAACGGTTGTATGTTCAGGCAATGTAAGTTCTTTTGCATCACTGATCTCTTCTTCAAACCTTATCCGGTTTAAAACTAAAACATTTTGCAAATCCGGTCTCAGTACTGCAAGGCTTTCTTTGCTTCTCATTACAAATGTTGCAATACCAACCTTACCTGTTTTTTTTAATGCCTGCAGTAATAATTCATAAGCTCTTGTTCCTGATTTATCGGGCTCAATATAATAAGGTGTTTCATAATAAATACTGCTTATCTCATCTTCTTTTACAAAATCTGATATCTCAATTGTTTTTGTTTTTTTAGCGCTTGCTGCTTCAAAATCTTTGTCATCCAGTACCACATAATCATTGTGATATTTATATCCCTTTACAATATTTTCCCAGGTAACTGGTTTGCCGGTTTTTTCATTCACCCTTAAAAATTTAATATTGGCGTGATCTTTTTTATCAAGCATATCAAGATCAAGATTGCTGGATTGTGTGGCGCTGTATAATTTAACTGGAATATTTACCAGTCCAAAACCTATAGCGCCTGTCCATATTGGTTTCATGGCAAATTGATTTAATTAAAAATTTCATTAATTTGATGTTAGTCCCGATAGTTATCGGGATGCTTCTGTTCGTCCGAAGGTCTGTTGTTTGAATTAAGCTAATGCCCGTTTCTTCCGTGCAGTTGTCGCACTGCCTGTCCCGACTTTTCGGGAAAGTTTTCTTGCAGCATTTTTTGCTTTCAGTTCAGTCATCAACTTTCTGAAGTCACGAAGTTCTTCTTCTGTCCAGGGTTTTGATTGAACAGTGAAGTCAACATTTTTTGGTTCTCTGATTAGTCCCATTTTGTTATGATTTAAAGTATTGAGAAATTAGTCGCAGTGCTGCGTTTGTTTCAATAAACATTCGTAGTCCACGAAAATGCGTTGCGTAAAGTGTCTCTTGATAATGCTTGATTAAAGCGGTCTTTGCGTCAAAAGCAAGAAAACCCTGATAACCTTTGTCAACCGAAACTTTACAAGCATAAGCAACAAGATTTCCAGGAATGCCTAAATAAACTTTGACTTTATGCTTGTTGAATTTAGCACTCTCGATGAGGTGCATAAAAATGTGGTCTTGCTTGTCCTCAATGCTCAAAAGTCCTTGTATAATTGTGGGGTTGTTTACGGTAGTGAGTTTGTAAACTTCCTTGGTCTTGTCCTTAATTTCTTTTGTCCAGTCAAACTGCCAATCAGCTTTCTTGATTTGGTTCACATCTTTAATGGTCAGACGCACAACTTCCGTGTCAAACACCTCACCTGTAGAAGTGTTTTCAATAGAGTTTGTGAGCTTGTCAATCACAAAGTCAAGAGGTCTTGGCCTTGATTTTTTCATACTTCAAAGTTACAAAAAAAATGGTCAGTTGATGTTGAATGTTTGATGTCTGCACTGTCTGTTGAACGGAGCGATAGCATTGCAGCTAACAGGAATATTTACCAGTCCAAAACCTATAGCGCCCGTCCATATTGGTCTCATGATAGATTGATTTAATTAAAAATATAATATTATAAGAAAGTATTGTGCCTTTTTTTTAAACATATCGTCAGCATTGATTAAAAGATGAATAGGTAGGAATAAGTTATTCGATGAGGAAGAATTTCTACAGGACATAAAAAAACTCCGGTTAACAACCAAAGTTTTTAAACTAACAATTATATCAGAAATAAGAAGTCCCGGTTATTAATAACCGGGACTTTTAAAATATACCATGCTTTTAAGTTGCCTAAATATTAATTATTCAGATTAGGGTTATTAAGCACCTCTGCCTGAGGAATCTGAAAAGTCAGTTTATCATCATTATAAAGGAATGAATTGCCAGCTTCGAACAAATGGTTAGAACCTCTTGTAATTGTGGCTTTATTCCGCTTCATTGCCAGGTAAGCTTTGCCCTCACCCCATAGTTCTACTCTTGTTTGAAAATAAATTTCATTAAGAAGAGCCTGCCCTGATAAATTATTTAAATAAGAGACATCTGTAATTCTTTGTGAAAGATATGTTGAGAGTGCTAGTCTTGCTGCAGCATCTTGCCCTAAACGTGCATTTGCTTCTGCATTCATTAAATAAAACTCATCCGAACGCATGTATACTTCGTCAGTGATAATAACTCTTTGTCCCCCTGATATACGTGCAGGATCAAAAAATTTATTTATAGGCTGCAGTTTATATGTCGCCGTAGGAGCTGCGAATTGATTTTTTCTTATATCATCCGGATGGATAGCATCATACAAACCTCTATCAATTGTTTTTGGATCACCTGCCCATGTATAGCTATATGTAAACTGATCTATTTGTCCCCAGAAGGAAGGAAGGCTAATACCTTGAGCAACTGTAAGATCTACACCCCACATCCAGCTGGGCGTAGCTACATTATTAAATCCTGATTCAGGATTTGTTACTGTTGTTCCATTTAAAACTGCAACAGTTGCGGCTTTAGTTGTCATTGGATAAGCAGCCTTTATATCGCCTGTGAAAGTTAGTACCTGTGCCCAATCAGCTGGTGTGCCCCTGGCAGCAAGTACATATGCTAATAAACCTTTCGCCACATTTTTATCTACCTGATCTTTGGTGGCTCTTGTATAATTCCCCAGTAAAGTGATTGACTGTGTAAGGTCAGAAACCATGAGATCCCAAACATCTTTGGCTGTGCTTTTTGGCTGGTTTAGCTGACTAGCACTTGTGTAAATAGGTATTATTTTTTTAGTTCCATCACCATACTCTTTTGCATACAACTGAGACAGGTAGAAGTATGCGTAAGCCCGCATAGCCTTTGCCTGGCCCATTGTAGCCATGGCAGTAGCTGTTGTAGGTACGAAATTTGTTCCACCCAAGGCATCAATCACAGTATTTGCACCAAAAATCTCTCTGTAATAATATCTCCACGGAATATATACTTCATTACGGGTAAAATCTACAGTTGCCTGGTATCGTGCAATAAGCATATACCAGCCATAGTTTAAGGCAGCTAACACCATATCAGATTCAAGCATATCCGTATAGATATCAACCCCTTTTTGCCCAAAATCATCATGGCCAGTAGTACCGCCTACGCCCCATGTGTACATGGTGGTATATAGCCCTGCAATACTACCATTTAATAATTGCGGGTCTTGCTTTGCAGCAGCTGCCAAAGATTCGGCTGTAACAAACTGGGTAGGCTGTGTTTGAAGAAAATCTTTTTTGCATCCTGTAAGCGTTGCTAAAGCAACAACAACCAAGGATAATAGATATTTTAATTTCATATTATTTATTTTAAAATTTAAAATTTAGCTTTTAAACCTACAGTTATAGTTGATAGAGGGGAATACCTATACATATCTGAACTTCCATTTTCTGCTGTAGAAGGATTGAATCCATTTCTAGCCGAATGTAACCATAGATTATCACCGGAAACGAAGAATGTAGCTGATTCTAATACTCCCATTCTGTGCATTGCTTCTGCAGGAAGCGTATATGCAACCCGCACATTATTCAGTACCAGATAATTTGCTTCTGTAATAAATCTTGATGAAAGTGCATTAACATTAGCATCATAATTATTTGAAAGACGAGGCACATTCGTAATATCTCCGGGCTTTTGCCAACTGTTTCTGATATCGGTACTCCAGTTGTTTCCACCAATTAATCCATTGTTCATCAAACCAGCGTAAGCGCCATCATAGGCATATCCCCCAAAGCTATATAAAAGTTGAACATCAAGTTCGAAACCTTTAAAGCCACCATTAAGATTGAATGCGCCCCTCACCTTAGGGATGGCAGATTTTCCAATATAATACAATGTTGCCGCTGCGTAATTCTTGGTAACGCCTGTTAATAGTGTTCCTACTTTAGTCGGGTTGAGACTGTAATAATTTTCAAGGTCTAAAACCTCTTCTCCTGCATTATAAATTTTATCTCCGTTCACATCATTGTAATAAACTGTCCACGTGCTTCTACCATCTTTAGGATCTACACCGGCAAAATTACGGATGTAAAAATCATAAATAGAATGCCCTACAGCCCAGCCATAAGGTGATTGAACATCAATTGCTTTTTGCTTACCTGTAGAAGGGTCTATTGGCATAACTGTAATCTTATTTGTAAAATGTTCTCCATTTACACCAAGGTCAAGAAAATAATCTTTCTTTTTCAAAAGGTGTGCGGTAAGGTCAAATTCAATACCTTGATTTCTTAGTTGACCATCATTTACAGTTATTAACGCGTATCCGTTAGAAGGTCCAACCCTTCTTTGAAAGATTAGGTTATCAGTATTTTTAACGTAATAGTCAACAGAACCTGTAAGGAAAGAACCTAACCGAAATTCCGCACCGGTTTGAAACATTTTTGATTTTTCCCAAGTTAAGTCCGGATTGCCTGGTATTGGAGGAGAAAATGATGGATTATTATTTAAATTATTAATATCAATCTCAGCATAGCCCGGATAGTAGCCGAGGCCTTCCTGATCACCTAATATACCATAGCTTGCTTTCAGTTTTAGATAGTTGATGACTTTCAGATTTCTCATAAAATTCATTTTGGTCACTTCCCAACCCAAACCAATAGAACCGAATGTGCCCCATGTATTACCTTTTATAAAGCGGGAAGAACCATCCCTTCTTACAGTACCTGACAAATAATAAGTAGCATTATAATCATAGTTTAATTGACCAAAATAGCTTTCAATTCTATTAGTAAGTGCGTAAGAGGATGATGGATTAAATATTATCGCATTATTCAACTCCAGGCTAGTGTTCTCAACTAAGTTATAACCAGAAGCATTTTCAATAGATTGCTTAAACTTGGTAGCTTCATGGGCAGCTAACACTTCTATATTATGTAATCCAAAATGGTTGGCATACCGAAGCATATTTAACAGGTTCAAGTTTAATAATTCTGTCTTGGTTTGACTGATAGATCCATGTTGTGAGGCAGCAGATCCGTAGAATTTATTCACTAAGCTTACTGCGCCATTGTTATAGTATTGAACACCTAACCTGTTCTGAAAGGAAAGGTTTTTGGTAAATTTTAATGTTATAGAAGTATTGCCATTTAAATCATTACGATTGGCACGCAAAGTATTATAGTTTGCATCTGCTATGGCATTAGTCAATGATCCAAATTTCCTTCCCGTGCTACCATAATCGTATTGATAACCTCCAAAGATAGGGTCGGCCACTTTATTGCCACTGACATCACGAAGGAAAAGAGGATAAATAGAAGGAATGTTATCAACAAACCAGAACACACTATTTGAGTTTGCGGCCTGTCCGTTATTATTGGTAATTTCGTTTGTAAAATTAATGTTCGTTGATGAAGTTAACCAGGATTTTACTTCATGGTTTAAGCTCAAACGGCCTGATAAACGTTGAAAGTCAGATTTAATAGAATACCCTTGGTCTTTCAAGTAACCAAATGAAGTATAGTAATTGGTTTTTGCGTCACCGCCCCCCATTCTCATATTGGCTTCTAATCTGTTTGACTGTTGGAAAGCATAATCTTGCCATTTTTCAGGGCTATACAAACGTGTTACCCCTGATTTTACTGTTCTTGTAACAGGATCAATCAGTTGGGCTCCATATGTTGTATTTGCGCCTGTAAGATTCCAGATATTATTGTTGGGACTAATACCACTCGCAGAAAAAAGCCTAATGTTAGCATAGTTCACCGGATCAGTGCTTGCTAAGGCAACGCCCTGATTATATAAAGCTTCCCAACTCAATGCAATAAATTCTTCAGGAGACGTAATAACATTATAACGAGGCAGTATTGAGCTGTTTGTTCCATACTTACCATCTGCCTCAATGAAAGATTTTTTACTTTTCCCGTTTCTGATAGTAATTACAATTACACCATTTGCACCTCTCGAACCATAAATAGAAGTAGCAGCTGCATCTTTTAATACGGTAATAGAAGCGATATCAGCCGGGTTAATAGAATTAATTTGACCAGAATATGGTACCCCATCTACTACATATAAAGGCGAACGGTTGCCATTTACAGAACCAATACCACGAATACGGATAGTTGCTGATGTACCCGGCTGCCCGGAAGTATTAATTACTCTTACACCGGCAACTTCACCTGCTAATGCCTGGGATGCGTTTGAAACGCTTTTATTATTTAACTGTTCACCTGATACTACTTTTGCAGTACCAGTAAAGGCCTGTTTGGTTGTGCTGCTATAACCAACCACTACAATATCCTCCAGGCTTCCGACTTTTGCTGTTAAAGCAATATTCAGATTGCCACTTGTAATAGCAATTTCCTGAGGTGCCATGTTTACAGAAGAAACCACTAAGGTTCTTGCATTAGAAGGAATATTTAAACTAAAGCTTCCATCTGCATTAGTTTCTGTGCCAATCCGGGTACCCTTTACCAAAACAGAAGCTCCCTGTATTCCCTGGCCATTCTCATCAGTTACTTTACCGGTAATGGTACGGTTTTGAGCTTGTGTATTTATCAGCAAAAAAAATAATGCTGATAA
>JADGPX010000248.1 GCA_017882215.1 Chitinophagaceae bacterium
CATATTGTAAACATTGCATCTTCCGCAGGAATGGTAAGCAACCCCAAAATGAGTGTGTATGTTGCCAGCAAATGGGCCGTGATCGGCTGGAGTGATTCGTTAAGATTGGAAATGGAAAAATTGAACAGTAATGTAAAAGTTACAACCGTTACACCTTACTATATTAACACCGGAATGTTTGATGGTGTAAAAAGCAGCGTAATACCTATTGTTGATCCTGAAGTTGCTGCAAGAAAAATTATTAAGGGAATTGAAAACAATAAACGCTTTGTAAGAATGCCGGGTATTGTATACACACTGCTTTTTGTAAAAGGTATTTTACCTGCCAGATGGTTTGATGTTATTGTTGGTAAATGGATGGGCATTTATAAAACCATGAACGATTTTAAAGGAAGGCAATAATAAATTATCACGTTAATCAGGAATTACAAATCCTCCCCAACTGGACTTGACCGTTTATTTACGCAATAGATTATTTTAGAGTTGCGTAAAGCAAAGCGAAGCAACCTGTATGACGAAAGCACTAACCGTTAACAGTGTGTAAGGGTATCCCATTTGTAAATTTAATTATTTCTTCCGCCACCCCTGTTTCCACCACCGTTTCTAAAACCGCCTCCATCTCCCCTGCCACGCATGTCACCTGGCGCCCTATCTCTGTTTCTTTCTCCGGGAATTCTTTGAGGCTGTTTGCCCACAAACTTTTGAAGTCTTAAATTAAATGATAATAAAAAATAACGGCCCAAACGTTGATTTTGAACGTCTGTAATAGTTGTGCCATTTACAGTTCTTGATATACCGGTGTTTTGATTAAACAGATCAAATCCCTGTATCCGCAATGTTCCTGCATTTTTTTTGAGGAAGCGGCGCTCAACATATAGGTTGAGCAGCGTTGGGTTTGAGTTAACAGTACTGATATAGCCGGTGTTTATAATTTTTGTAAAATCATATCCCAGTGTCCAGTCTTTAAAAAAATAATTTTTACCATTTATACCAAAATTTAAAGTCCTGACCTCTGTGCTGCCTGTGTAAGTTGTGTACCTGGTAATAGTTTTATTTATTGTATAGCTTCCGTTTAAATCTACATCAACAATATCAGTAAAGTCTATACGAAAATGTGCAGCCGGCGCCACAACCCAATTTTGTCCGGTATTTTTTTGATTATCAGTAAACGATATATTATTATCATAATTACCCGACGCACTAATAGTGGCTGTGAATTTTCGATTACTAAAAGGCTTTGTAAATGATACGTTTCCGTTCAATCCATAAAATCCGTTTGTGTTGAGATACGATGTTGTTCTTCCTGTACCTTGTATAGCATTAACACTGCTGCTAACTATTTTATTTTGAGTTTGATCAAACGATAGATTAGTAAAAAGTGATGTGCCACTTAATATCCCAACCTTATTATATTGTAAACTAAAACGGTTGGTAAACTCTGCTTTAAGATTTGGATTTCCGGTAATGATATTTTTAATATTTGAGCTGTCACTTATGGGTTGCAACTGAGTAAAATTAGGCTCCCGGCTCGATCCTCCATAATTTGCAGTTAAAGAATGACTGCGTGAAAAGTTGTACGCAAAACGTGCGGTTGGCGCAATATTAAAGTCTGTATTCCGTGTGGTAATATTTCTTCCAATATCCATACCTGTAAGATCTGATGGCTGTGCTACGATGCCCAATAAAAAATTGTATTTCGTTTTATAAGTGTGAAGACTCAGGCCATATCGGTTTGTTATAAACTGGTATTTATAATCATTGCTCTGCTTAATATTTTTAATCTTCTCTCCTGTTATCGCATCAATATCATTTACATCACGAATACTTTTTGTGCTGGAATTATTCCATGTATAACTTGCTTCAAGAGCAGTAAATTTTCCTATCGGCTCTGCATAAGAAAAACGAATGTTGGTAGTGGTATTTTCTGTATTGGTTTCAATAAACTGGTGCCGTAATGAGTCTGTTGCCAGAAGAGATATACTTGTTGAATCATGATATTCATTTTGTGCATCCCTGTCCTGAAGGCGTGATGAATAATTTATACTGGAACTAATACTAAAATTTCTGCCTCGTTTTTTAAATCTATGATTATAAAAAAGATCAGAACCTGCCGCCGGGGTTGATGCATTACTAAGGGAGCCGCTTTTATTTAATGTATAATAAGTAGTATCATTTCTTAAAGCAGTTATATTTGAAATACCATTATTATTTCCATTAGAAGATGCATAAGAGAAGTAAGGAGTAACTTTTAAATAGTTTGCAGTATCTATTTTGTATTCCAGGTTCCAGGTAACACGTTGATTTGCAGTTTTGCTGTTATTATTGCTTGCGCTGCTTGTTGTTCTGATATTTGCCGGATTAAGGTCCTGCTGAAAAGAAGTACCTACTGTATTATTGTTGCGGCCTGAAAAACTATAGCTTCCATACGATGTTAATTTTTTGCTCCATGCATCCCGGTAATTAAAACCAAGAGATTGGGTAAGAGTATTTCCATCACCACCGGCTCCGCCGCGTTCTGCGCTGCCAAAGTTCGCCCCCCGTGCTCCGCCACCACGGCCGCCGCCATTAAAATTGAAAGTATTTGTATTGGTATTATTGATGGACCCTAAAAAAGATATCTGGCGCTCATCTTTAAAACTGTTAGCCGATATACGGCCTAAGTACCTTCCCTCTGTGCCGCCTGCAACAGTTCCATTTCCAAAATTGCCTTTGCTTTTTCCTTTTTGAATATTGATGTTCAACAGTTTTTCAGGATCTCCCTCTTTAATTCCTGTAAGGTTTGCCTTGTCGCCATAATCATCAATAATCTGAATATTGTCTATAATATCTGCCGGAAGATTTTGAGTAGCAGTTTGAACATCTCCGCCAAAGTAATCCTTGCCGTTTACTCTTACTCTTTTTACCACTTTGCCTTGTGCGGTTACATTACCATCCTTATCAACAGTAACGCCGGGAAGTTTTTTAATTACATCTTCAACAGGAGCGCCTTCTCTTACTTTATAAGCATCGGCTTTATATTCAATAGTATCTTCTTTAATTGTGATAGGATTTGCAGTTATTACAACTTCAGCCAATTCTTTCGTCTTTACTTTTAATTTTACAGGATCAATGATGAATGCTTTGCCCTGCTTGTTGCCCACAGTATAAGCCTGAGCATAATTTTCGAAACCAATAATTGTTATGGTGATAACAAATTCAGAAGAAGTAACATTAATAAAGTGATACTTGCCGGAAGCATTGGTTTTAGTGGAAAGATTTTCGGTTGATGATTTTAAGTTTACTGAAACATCTGCAAGAGGATTTCCTGTTGAATCAACAATACCGCCACTAACGGCTCTTGTTTGCTGAGCTAATGATGCAGAAGATACGAATAAAGCAATCAGGCATAAAATAAATACTCTCATAAACACATATAATTACAGCTTAAAAACAGATTAAGAATGGTATTAAATAATACCAACTTTCATTTGACGTCTTATTTTTTAATTACCTGTTATCTTTTTTTTGTTTGATTGATTAATATATGCTGCTCATTATTTCTTCACAGGCTTTAATTCATCAGGCGTAGCTTTTGTATAGCTATCCCATTGTTCTTTAGAAGGCGAGATAAAAATATCCCTGATAACAGCCATATCCACTTTATCCTTGGGATCAAATTTATCGGATAACATATATTGCTGAATGCTGTAAAATAATTGCCTTGCTGCGGAACGATGAGTAGTATCAGAAACCAGGTCAGCGCTGCTTATTATCAATTTTCCATTACCAACTTTTGCTTCCATTATCATTGCACCAATGTAATGCTTTACAGGCGTAAGCCAGAAAGGAATTTTTATATTGCCGGGCTGCCTGTATTTTGCCAGTGATGGACGAAAGAAAAAAGAACTGTCGTAAATACTTCCGGTCCATTTTGTTTGCAATGTTACATCATCACCTTTTCTGTTTTCAGCCATTGTGCCGGGAAGCTTTATTACATCACCAGGTTTTTTATTAAACCACATTTCATTTATGCCAACATCATCTCTGTCAATTTTAAAACGCCATTCTCCCGCCAAAGAAATTTGCTGTGCAAACGCATTATTATTTATTAAGAAGAAAAGCAGAAAGCATATTCTGTCAAAAAATTTTTTTATATTGAAAGAAAATACCATGATAAAAATATTGTATTGATTAAGGCAACCTCTTTAGCCCTTCCCACTTCACTTTCCATTTTCCATTTTTTGGTATTCCCGGATTTTTTTCTTTGCATCCATCATAACCTGCACACATCAATGCAACAGCAGAAAGCAAACCGCCATTACCGGGAAGGTATAAACGCAAACGATCATCCTGGTAAT
>JADGPX010000048.1 GCA_017882215.1 Chitinophagaceae bacterium
CAATACTTCCCTGTGGTAATTTAATATGCTCTGTCATAAACCTCTTAAAAAATTATTTTGTTACCAACATTATTTCTTTATTCACCATCGTTGCCAATAATCATCTTCCACATCAACTATCAACATTTCTTCATCAATATGTATTTATTCAAACAAATCTCCAAATATTTTCCCCGATTTTTTTCTTTTATCTTCTTCTCCTTTTCCCTCCCCTTCGGGGAGGATAGGAGGGGCTATCTTCCAAACATTTCATCATCTTTATCAAGCCTGCTTTGGTCTTCCAAAGGAAATTCTTTCCTCATAGGAAAATATTCCATTTCATCAACATTCAATATCCTTTTTAAATTGGGATGACCAACAAAATTCACCCCAAAAAAATCATAGGTTTCTCTTTCCATCCAGTTGGCTGACTGATATAAAGCCGTTGCACTGAAAACATCAGGCTTATTAATATCAGTGAACACTTTAAAACGAATGCGGATATTATCTACAAGATTATGAAGATGATAGACTACAGCAAGCTCTCCGCCTTTCCTATCAGGATAATGCACAGCAGTAAGATCAGTAAGAAATTGAAATTTTAATTCAGTATCATCAAACAAAAATTGAAGAACTTTAAGATTTATATCTTTTGGAGCAGTGAAAGTGAGCATGCCATAAGGTTCTTCCCAATCAATTAATTGGTCTCCAAATTTTTCTGTTAGTTTTTGTCTGATTGATTCGTTCGTCATACCCCAATCCGCCAAAGGCGGAGCTTTGATTATTTAGATTAAAAATATTCTCCTTATTCCCCTTTAGGAGATAGGGGTTTATTGTATTCCGTAACTTTCAAGTAATTGTTTATACTGCTCAGAATTTCTTCTTCTTATACTTTCTTTACCTACCAATTCCTGCACCTTCATAAAACCATCCAGTACTGCCTCAGGTCTGGGCGGGCAACCGGGCACATAAACATCTACAGGAATTATCTGATCAATGCCCTGCAATACCGAATAGCTATCAAATATTCCTCCGCTGCAGGCACATGCTCCCATCGCTAAAACCCAGCGTGGCTCTGCCATTTGCAGGTAGACCTGCTTTACAATAGGTGCCATTTTTTTGGCGATCGTTCCCATTACCATTAATAGATCGCACTGACGTGGAGAAAAACTTACTCTTTCAGAACCAAACCTTGCAAGGTCGTAATGAGCACCCATTAATGCCATGAATTCAATGCCGCAACAACTTGTTGCAAAGGGCAAAGGCCAGATGGAATTTTTTCTTGCAAGCCCTACTACATCACTGAGCTTAGTTGCAAAAAATCCTTCTCCTGTAAAACCTTCAGGCGCCTCCACCGTACCAACAGCAGCTTCCATTGGTTTTTCATGAATATTATATTGAACCGGACGAGCCATAAAAACAATTTGATAATTTGGTAATTAGCTAATGTGCTAATAAGTTTTCATTTTTTTTAAGCTATTAACTTTCTATGATTCAGATTTTTAATTTTCTCATCAGCATATTAGCACATCAGCACATCGAATCAATCTTCCCATTTTAATGCACCTTTCCTGATGATATAAAAAAAACCTGCAAGAAAAAAGCCAACAAACATTAGTACAGCTATAAAACCATGCCATCCTAATTCTCTAAAATTTACTGCATAAGGGTAAAAAAATATCACTTCCACATCAAACAAAACAAATAAGATAGCCACCAAAAAATATTTAATTGCCATGGGCTGACGGGCATTTCCCCGTGAGACAATTCCGCTTTCAAAGTTGGTAAGCTTATCTGAAGTTTTTCTTTTAGGCCCGAACAAATGCGTTAACGCCATCATTCCTCCAATAAATACAATTGCAAAAAGTAATTGAATACCTATAGGGAGATAATTCACGGTACTATTTATATCGTTGGAAGCCTGTAAGAAAAACATACAAGTGGTTTATTAACTGGAGGCAAAATTAAGACAGCGATAGCAATTTCCAATTTTTTAAAAAAGTGTTTTGATTAACTAAGTGTTTGAATTATTGTTTGCCAAAGAAATTTCATTCTTCAAATAATCCTAAAAGAAACCCCGGAATAAAAATCCCGGGGCCTGTATAACTGTAACACTCATTACTTTCCCTTGACCTTTGTTTTTGTTGGTGTGACCTTATTATCCTGCACCTTTACTTTTACCGGCGCTGTTAATGCAGCTTTATTTGCTATAGCCTGGGCATTGGTTGGATCAATCGCTAAAATCTTGTCATTATAACTAAGTGCTGTTGCTTTATCTTTTTTTACATTATAATAATAAGCGATCATATAATTATATGCCACAATCAACTGGGATTTTACTCTTGCAGTATCAGTAGATGCTTCTCCCAATTGAATAACTTTTTCATAGTATGGCTTTGCCAAACCTAAAACCCCTGCAGTATCAATACCTTCACTTGCTCTCGCTCTCATATATACTCCAAGAATATCTTCAGGATATTTTTGCTGGTACAATCCAAAAATTGAATCAGTTGCTTTATAATTTCCACCCCTGTAATAATTATAACCGGCATTGTATATATCTGTTTTGGTAACATTCTTTTTTATAGAGAAAAGTTTTGTATACCACTTAGCCGCTTCATTATAATTTTTAGATGCTAAATAAGAATTTGCAACTGAGGTTATATACTCAATTTTGTTTTCTTCCAAAGTATCTAATGCAATTGCCTTTTGAATATAACCTGCCGCAGTAGCCTCATTGCCTGGGAACTTCAACAGTACCAGTCCATACTTTGCATAGTCTCCTGACTCCAGTTTTTCAGGATTTTGTTTTTGAAAATACATCTCGAAAAAGGTTTTAGCATTTGCACTATCGCCTAATTTATCATAGGCAAATGCTTTTAAACCAAATAAACCTGGATGAGGATTTTTACCTCCGGCAGAAATACACTCATTTGCTTTGGTTATGGTTTGCTGATATTGGCCGGAAGCATATAAGTAAGATGCCTGGTAATAACAGTTCTGAGTATCAGCATCTGCTACTGCAATGTATTTATCTAAATATTCTTTTGCTTTATTTATATCTCTCTTATAATAATATTGAGATAACCATACATAAACCGGCGCAAACTTTGGATCTTTGGTAATTGCTTCATTATAATATTTCATATAATAAAGCTCCTGGGTAAATCCCTGGGTTTGATAGAGCCTGCCGATCATAAAACTTGCTCTTGCATAATTAGGATCTACCGCCAAAGCGCTTTGGTAAGCAAGTTGTGCATTAGCGCCATCAATCAATTTACGGTATGCATCACCAAGAGTAGTCCATATTTCAGCAGTTCTTTTATTTTCCGGGATCGTTTTTATTTTTCCTATTGCATACACAGCGTCGCCTGCTTTTGTATCAACGTTTGCACGGGATATTGCATTAATTACATTATAATCTTTCCCTTTTGTAAGACTTATAGCAGTTTCAAAACGATTGCGGGCATCATTGTTCTGATTTTCCAGCAACGCTATATGCCCCATTGCCACCAACATTAAAGGAGAATTGGGATTTGCATTTAAAGTTTTTTGATACAATGCTTTTGAAGAGATACTATCCTCCTCGCCCAGGTAAGTTTGTCCCAGCCAATATGCCGCATCAATATTATTGGGATTTGCGTTTACCAATTTATTGAACACGTCTTTGGCGCTGTTATATCTTTCATAATATAGAAAGCGTTTTCCTTCATCTATACTCTGGGCAAATAATATATTAGCCGAAATAAGAAAGCTTAGTAAAAAGCTGATGATTTTTATTTTTCGCATTTTGTTGTTCATTTACTTGATTTATGTGTGTTGATTTTTTATGTTATTAATTCATTGTTGCTGACCTGATACTGAAATTCATTTTTGCAGGACCTAAATAAGCACGCCGGAAAATTAATTGTCCTTTTTCATAAATTAAAAAATTGGCAAACCCTCCTCCAAGTCCGTCATAATTTTCTTTGAGGATATAATACAAACCACGTACCAACGGATACCGATGCAGCATTATGTTAGCCTGGTAAGGTTTTACAAATGGTTTACCATCGCAGGTTGTACATTCAATGGCTGCAATTTTAACTTTTTTCAAAAAACTAAGTTGCGATGTATCTTCTTTATTTCCGATCCAGCTTACGCCTACAAATCCTATTGCATTATCATTTGATGAGACATAATTAATTACATCCAGGCTGCTTTTAGCTGCAAAAACTTTTTTAGGATCAAATGATTTTCCCTTTAAAATAGAATCAATAGCATACCGGACGGTACTGGTAGCGCTTAGTCCGTCAAACACTGCAATTTCTTTATCTGCGGTTGTTCCATCTAAAATCCCCCTGATCTTTTCCAATGTAAGAATAGTATCTTTTGAATTATTATTTACCACAATAGCCACTGCATCATTGGCAACCTTATCCCATATTGGTGAATAACTAAATGAATCTCTGTAAAATTTTTCTTCCTGGTCTGTTAGTCCCCGGGTAACAATTATCATTCTCGTGCTGTCCTTAATAAGATCCCTGAAACATTCAGCCTCGGGTTTGTATTCAGCAATAATCTTTGCTCCGGGATATAATGCCTCATAAACCTGGATCTGTGAATCTATTACAGGCTCAAATGATTCATCTACACTAATATGTATCACTCCTTTTTTTGGTGTATCAGTATCAGTTCGTTCATGAGGACCGTTACAACTGCTGACAGTATACATAATAATGCATATCAGCAGCGCATGTTGTTTAAATATTTTGTTATACCAGCTCATCGTTCTTTTAAATAATTTTTTTTAATACCCCTGTAAACTCTCCATAAACCATACAGCATTACCATTCCCGCAAAAATCTTACCCGGTGTGCTCTCTACAAACTCATTATTAAGACCGATCTTTTTTGCAAATAAAATCATAAATCCTACACCAATATATATTAATCCCATCCCAAGGTCCATTATACTTCTCCTTAAAATATACCTCTTGGTTTTCGGGTCTACGTTGTCCTCAAATTCTTCCAGGCTCATGTTTTATAATTTTAATGAAGATGGGAAGATAAATAAATTCCATAATCCTGCGTGCAAATATTTACATAATAATTATAGAACAAATAAAAATTGGTTTTTATCAAATGGCTTATACAGTCGTTATCTTTGTTTCTTATCAAAAAATAATCAGCACCTTAGCAGGGTAAAAATGAAACCGGCACTACCACAAGGCACAAGAGATTTTACTGCGAAAATCATTCGCAAACGGGAGTATATTTTCGATACTATAAAAACCGTTTTTGAATTGTATGGATTTGAACCGCTGGAAACACCTGCTATGGAAAACCTTGAAACCCTGATGGGGAAGTATGGGGACGAAGGAGATAAATTGATTTTTAAAATTCTAAATAACGGTTTGGATAATCCTGCGAAACACCGGCAGGCAAAGGAAGATTTTGAAAAAGTTTTAGAAGGAAAGAATGTAAAAACCCTTACAGAGAGAGCGCTGCGGTATGACCTCACTATTCCTTTTGCAAGATATGTAGCTATGAATTATGGGCAACTTACCATGCCTTATAAACGCTACCAGATGCAGCCTGTGTGGCGTGCAGACAGACCACAAAAAGGAAGATACCGTGAATTTTACCAATGCGATGCCGATGTTGTAGGAAGCTACTCTTTAATAAATGATGCTGAACTGGCAGAAATTTATTTAGAAGTTTTTAAAAGATTAGGAATTGAGATCGAATTAAAAATTAACAGCAGAAAAATTTTGACTGCTCTGGCAATACTTTGTGGAGGCGCTGATAAAATGATAAGCATCACGGTTGCCATTGATAAGTTAGAAAAGATTGGAATAGAGAAAGTAAAAGAAGAATTAGTGCAAAAAGGATTGAATGCTGAGCAAACAAAAACGATAGAAAATTATTTACTTATCAAGGGAACAAATGAAGAAAAACTTAACAGTCTTAAAACATTATTTGCAAATATTGAAGAAGGAAAAAAGGGAATTGAAGAACTGGAATTTATTTTAGATCAACTTACCATTCACTCCCGATGGCTATCGGGATCACCACTCACGATTGATCTTACTTTGGCAAGAGGACTTAATTATTATACAGGAATTATTTATGAAGTAAAAGCAAAAGATGTGCAAATGGGCAGTATTGGCGGCGGCGGCAGATATGATGATCTTACGGGTTTATTTGGTGTGCCTGATATACCGGGAGTGGGTATAAGCTTTGGGGTTGACAGGATATATGATGTGATGGAAGAATTAAACCTGTTCCCCGAAAAAATGCAAAAAGGCGCAACCGCTTTATTCTTTAATATGGGAGTTGAAGAAAGTAAATTTGCATTCAAACTAATGCAGCAATTGAGAAGCAAAGGAATCAGCTGTGAGCTTTATCATGAGGCGGCTAAAATGGATAAACAATTTAAGTATGCTGCTAAAAAAAATATTCAATATGCAATAATTATTGGCAGTAAAGAAATTCAGGATCAGAATTGTGTTGTAAAAGATCTTGCAAAAAACGAACAGGAAACAATTGCATTGAATGAACTCGAAAATTATTTTACAAAATAATTATGGGTTACTTTCAGCACATTTAATAATTAATAAAAAAAAAATTTTATGAAATATATCAAACTAATATCGTTAATCGTATTGTTTTCAATACTCATTATCTCTTGCAGCAAAAAAAACAACCTGGGAAAAATGATCCCCAAAGAAGCTGCTGTTATTGTTGATCTTAATACAAAATCGTTACTATCCAAACTAAGCTGGGACGAAATAAAAAAAACCTATTGGTACAATGAGTTAATGTCTGACAGTACAATACCTGCAACGTCAAAGGCATTTATTGATGACCTTGCTAAAACAGGAATTGATCTGAAATCAGACATGGTTTTTTTTGTATTAAAGTCTAACAACGATGGACAGGCTGTTCTCGAAGGCAGTTTAAAAGACAGTAAAGCATTCTCAGATTTTCTTAAAAGCCTGCATCCAAATGCCACTATAAGTAAAGATGGAGAACTCAACATTTTTAAAACCGACAAAGCAGTAATTGGATGGAATGATGAAAGATTTGCTTTTGTTGCAAATTCAGATCACCGCAAACTTCATGGTAGAGATATGCTGAATGATTCTACGAATAATACGGTTCAATTAGCGCCTCCTTCAGATAATTTAGTAAGTGTTTGTAAAAATCTTTTTTCATTAAGCAATGATAACAGCCTTTACGAAAATGAAAAATTTGCAAAGCTGGCTGAGGAAGAAGGCGATGCACATTTTTGGCTAAATATAAATCAACTGTCCAAAGGTTCAAAGCAAGGCATGCCGGGAATGGCAGGGATGGTGAAGCTTGATAAATTTCTTGAGGATAATATCTCAACTGCAACGATCAATTTCCAGGACGGAAAGGTAACCGCAAATAAAAAGCAGTACTTAGGTAAAGAGCTTTCTGATATTTTAAAAAAAGGTGATGGGAATATCAATACAGATATGATCAAAAGACTTCCCTCCCAAAATCCTGCTGCGGTTTTCTCTTTACATTTTACACCGGGCAACCTGCTGGAAATAATAAAGCTTACCGGGATGGATGGATTTATTAACCTGTTCATGGCGCAGGAAGGTCTTTCATTAGATGACATTGTAAGAGCAACTAAAGGAGATATATTATTTGCTGTAAGCGATGTAACAATGAAAGATGATACTGTTAACATAAAAGGATCAACAAAAAAAGATATAGTCAGCAATTATTACCAAAAATCTGATGCAACATTTTTATTCGCAGTGGCTGTTGGTGATAAAGATGCCTTTAATAAATTAATAAATCTTGAAAAAACAATGGGAAAGGATATGACACAAAAAAATACTTTTTCTAAAAGTGATGATAAATATTTTGCCATCAGTAATTCGCAGGATGCAGTAAATAAATATTTTTCAGGAACACAAATAAATTCCGACTTTCTAAGTAAAATAAATGATCATCCCATGGGCGGATTTATTGATCTGCAAATGATATTAAAAGTCTTGCAAACACAGTTTACAAAAGACAGTATTGGTAAAGTTTTCTGCGACAGAAACCTTGCCATGTGGAACAATATTTATATAACTGGCGGAGAATTTAAAGACGGTGGGTTGGTTTTTAATTCAGAATTAAACCTGGTTGATAAAAATACCAATAGTTTAAAGCTGCTGAATAAATATATTGATGATGTTTCAAAAGTGATGATTGAAGAAAAGAAAAAGAATGGACAGGGATGGCACACAGAAATAAATAAATCGCCTGCAGATACAGTTATTAAAAAGAATTTCAAAAATAATAAGTTAAAGAAATAAATCTTTTACTGATATCTTATGCAAATAAATCTGCAGGAAGTTGTACCCACCTATTTTGAAAGAGATCAAACGAATGGCTCAGAGGTATGGGGTAAAAGCATTGTACTTAATAAAGGTGAACATGTACATATTGTTGCACCATCCGGCAGCGGTAAAACTTCTCTGATCCATTTTATTTACGGTTTGAGAAAAGATTATGATGGAAAAATTTCTTATCAAAATGAGAACATCAAAAATTTCTCTTTAGAAAAATTTTCAACCTTCCGGCAAAAAAATCTCAGCATAGTTTTCCAGGATCTTAGATTGTTCACTGATCAAACTGCGAGAGAAAATATTGAATTAAAAAGGCAGCTAAATCCTTATCATCCTGCGCAAAAAATTGATGAGATGGCAAAGCGTTTAGGCATCGCAAACAAATTGAACAGGCTGGCTAAAACCTGCAGCTATGGCGAGCAGCAGCGGATTGCTATTATCCGTTCACTTATGCAGCCATTTGATTTTTTATTGCTTGATGAGCCTTTCAGCAATCTTGATGAGAATAACAGGAACAAAGCTTTTGAACTAATAGATGAGGAATGTAAACAGCGTAATGCTTCAATGATATTTGCTGATCTGAAAGTATTAGATTTTTTTACAAATGAAAAGAGATTAAGGCTGTAGGAGTAGAAGATATAAAGTCATTAAGACATTCAGTCAATAGGTCAGTAAAGATAATATTATTGAAATGTGAAAAAATTAAGATGATTATTTGATGACGCTTGACCTCCCTCTCCTCAAGGAGAGGGAATGAGCCTGCCTGCCGGTAGGCAGGGGTGAGGTAAACAACAAACGGGAAACGGAACAATGCACAAAAACATAAGCACACTCCTTAACACCAGTAAGAACAAAATTTCAAAATGGCTTAGCTATTTTGGATTGGGCATTGGTATGCTTTTATTGCTTAGCTCAATGCAAATGTTCATCAACATAAATAATTTATTAAAAGAAAATAACCCCAGGAAAAATGGTTTTGATTTTATCTCCATCACTAAAGTCATCACCAATGAGAACATGGGAAAGGATAATACTTTTAAAGACGATGAACTGGCTGAAATAAAGAACCAGCCAACGGTTGAGGATGCAGCGCCTTTAATATCCAATCAGTACAGGGTTAAGGCAAGCGCAGGAAATATTATTCCTTTCAGCACCGATCTTTTTTTAGAAAGTATTGACAATAATTTTATTGATACCGTTCCTCCTACATTTAAATGGGAGCCGGGACAAGCAACAGTTCCAATTATTTTCTCTTCAGATTTTTTAGAGCTCTATAATGTGTTTGCACCCAGCCAGGATCTGCCACAGCTTTCCAATAAAACCATTTCTTCTGTAAATATTATTTTAGAGATCTATGGTGCAAATGGTGTTCAAAATTTTAAAGGAAACATTGTAGCACTTACTGACAGGATAAATTCTGTTCTCGTTCCCAAAACTTTTATGGAATGGAGCAACCAAAATTTTGGCGGCATATCAAAAGTAAATCCATCAAGAATTTATATTAAAACAAAAGATGCTAATAATCCGCAACTGATCAGTTACCTCGATCAAAAAAATTATCATCTAAATAAAGACAAAACAAAATTCGGACGAATAAAAAAAGTGCTGCAGAATATTGTAAGCGCTCTGGGAGTGTTCGGAATTCTTGTCATTGTTCTTGCACTAATGTTGTTTTCTTTTTATTTACAATTGATGATTGCAAGGAGCAAAGAGAATCTGCAACTGTTGCTCACACTGGGTTATTCACCAAACTGGTTAAGTAAAACTGTTGCTAAAACATGGATACCTGTCTATGTTTTTGTTGTGATTGCTGCTGTTGCCATCACAGCTTTATTGCATTATGCTTTTGTAAAAATCTCATTCGTTGAGAGAAATGATCTTCCTTATTTTTTGCACTGGAGTGTTTTAGCAGTTGGTTTATTATTATTAGCGCTTTCTGTATTTACCAATTACAGGCTGGTGAAAAAAGAATTGTATAAGATTGTATGAACCATATTGTCTGAACCATGATTTATGGGATTAAAGGATTAATATGTCTGAACCACGATTTGGGGAGATTTTTAGATTAAATTGATAAAATGTTACGTGTTTCAAAATAGCAATAGAACCCCCATTCACATTTACTTTTTCAAGATCAAGACTAAGATCATGTATGCCTGCGATGCAAAATTCTGTCACTTCAGTTAACAGTACATTAAGCTTAATCATTGCTTAACAACCTTTGCAAATCGTACCTTTGCCAAATGGATCAGGTTAAAAATAAAAACATCAGAACTCTCTCTCTTGAAGAACTTCAGAATTATTTTGAAACCTTAGGCGAAAAGAAATTTAGGGTTAAGCAGGTATGGGAATGGCTGTGGCAAAAACATGCTCATAGCTTTGATGATATGACCAACCTGAGTAAGGAATTACGGCAAACCTTATCACAAACTTTTTCTTTACCTGCCATCAGGGTAGATATTTCACAATACAGCAGTGATGGCACAATTAAAACAAGATTTAAAACACACGATAATCATCTTACAGAAGGCGTTTTAATTCCTGTTGATAACCGGCAGACCGCATGTGTTTCTTCACAAATTGGTTGCAGCCTGAGTTGCAAATTTTGCGCAACAGGTTATATGGAGAAAAAAAGAAATCTTGATTTTGATGAGATATATGATGAAGTGGTTTTGCTTAACCAGATGGCAGAAAAAACATACGGAAAAAAAATAAGCAACATTGTTTTTATGGGTATGGGTGAGCCCTTGCTTAATTATAAAAATGTTTTAAAAGCTATAGAAAGAATTACGGCTAACGACGGATTAGGGATGAGTGCAAGAAGAATAACTGTATCAACTGCAGGTGTGGCAAAAATGATAAAGCAATTGGGTGATGACCAGGTAAGATTCAATCTTGCATTATCACTTCATGCGGCTACTGATAAAAAGCGGAATGAAATAATGCCGATAAATGAAACCAATAACATAGCAGCATTAATTGAAGCGTTGAATTATTTTTACGAAAAAACAGGAAACGATATCACCTTTGAATACATTTTATTTAAGGGAGTAAATGATAGCATGCAGGATGCAGATGATCTTATAAAAGTTTATAAGCAGGTTCCTGTTCATCTTGTAAATATTATTGAATACAATCCAATTGATGAAGCAGACTTTACAAAACCTGATAAAGATGCAACGCAAAAATTTATGGACTACCTCGCTAATCACAGGGTGAATGTAAGGCTAAGAATAAGCCGTGGTAAAGATATTGATGCTGCCTGCGGTCAATTGGCAAATAAAGATTCAATCCATGTAGTCTCTTCTGACTTAGTGTAATATTATTCGTGAAACGGCAAACGTTCCCGCCTTGCGGGATGAGATTTCACGTTTCACGTTTCACCTTTCACGTCTCTCGTCTCTCGTCTTCTTAACAATTCTTTTATTTTATTGCTTAAACTATGTGGTTAATAAACCATCCATTATTCATTACAAACTTTTAAACAAAAAAATATGAAAAAAATAATCGCAGGTTTATTTGCCATTGCTGCATTTACATTTAGTGCCAGTGCGCAAAACCAGAATAATCCAGATGGTCAAAAAAAATGGGATAGACAAGGACAAGGCTATCACAAAGGGCGTGATGGCAAAGGCATGGGAGGAATGGAGAAACTTAATTTAACCGATGCTCAAAAACAACAAATGAAATCTATTAATGAAGATTTTAAAACCAGGATGCAGGCATTAAATAAAAATGACAACATGATGGTTAAAGACTTTAAAGCACAGAGGGAATCTTTAATGCAGGAAAGAAAAAATAAGATCTCAGCAATACTAACTCCTGAACAAAAAACTCAATTTGAGCAATTAAAAAATGACAGAGGATTCAGAGGCGACAGACCAGGAGGGGGCAATAGAATGCGTGGAAACCCGGCAGAATTAAAATCTCAACTTGGATTAACTGATGACCAGGTTGCTAAAATAAAAGCAGGCAGTGAATCTTTTAAACAAAGGGGAAAAGCAATTCATGAAAATCAATCATTAAGCGCTGATCAAAAGAAAGAGCAGTTTGAAACATTGAGGAAAGAAAGAGAAGCAAACTTTAAAAGTTATTTGACCGCAGAGCAAATAACAAAACTGGATCAAATGAAAAAAAACAAAGGTGATGGCTGGAAAGAAAAAAAGAAGAATGAAGATGGCAAAGAGAAAATAAAAGTTAAGACATCATAATTATTGTTTAGTTGTAAGGGTTAAGCCTGCCTGCCGGTAGGCAGAAGCAAAGCGAATTCTGAAAAGAGTTCGCTTTTTTTTATGTGCCGGCGTGAAACTTATTGGATACCCTACTCATACATCAGGCCGGCTTTAACCAGGCTTTAGAAAATGTGAGTTATACTTTTTTTATTAAGCTTTTCCATTTGCTCATTGCTTAATTTGTTTTTGAAACCATGCCAGGTAATGTTCTATTTGAGAAACCAGGTAGTAAGGCAGGTTTAGTAATTGATATTTTTTACCTGCAGCGCTGATTGCTTCTGTAATATTCATTTCACCTGCATAAAACCTCACCGCCATTATATGTGGCGCCATGTCCATAAAAAGATGCAAAGATTTCAGCTTTCCTGCAGTTCCGGATTTTACTTCAACAGGTATTAATTTCCCTTCATAAACAAATAAATAATCTACCTCCGCAGATGAATCTTTTTTTTCTCTTACCCAAAAATGCAGACTGCTTAATGACCGATGTTGAAAGCCAAGCATTTCCTGTCCTGCAAGATGTTCTATCAGAGTTCCCTGATAAATTTTGTTTAAATCCTCAGTTCCCAAAATTTCTTTTTGTATGCCTACAAAATAATTAAGCATGCCCGTATCCAACACCTGCAGGCGTGGAGATTTTTTTACATCCGGCATTAATGGTAATTCAGCTCCCGTATTTGGATAAATTAACTGAAGCAACAGCGCTTTTTCTAATGTACGCAATGCTTCTCCCATTTCCCGGGAACGATAGCCGGAATTTCCAAAGCCTTCAAATTTTATTCTTTTACCGGCCTGTAAAAAGGAGGTACGGATAACATGCCTTATATGCAATACCTGCGTAGTATTAGAAGCATATTTTTCCACATCATCCAGGTAGGAAGTGATTAAAGAATCGTAGATGGGGGACAACGCTGTTAAATCTTTGTGTTGTATATAATGGTTAACTACTTCCGGCATTCCGCCAATAAGGGCATATGTATGAAAAAGTTGCAGCAATTTATTATGCGCAAATGATGCTACGGGTACCTGTTGCAACTGCTGCAATGCTGCTGTTTCTCCCATAGCTGCTAAAAATTCAGGAAAAGAAACAGGGCGCAACACTTTATATTCTACCCTGCCAACAGGAAAGTGGATGTTTTTATCAAAGAGGGTTTCCAACAGGCTACCTGCGGCAATAACGGAAATACCCGGTTCCAATTCATAAAAATATCGCAGGATATTTAATGCTTCGGGCACCTCCTGTATTTCATCAATAAACAACAGGGTTTTGTTCTTTAGTGCCAGCGATTTATTTTTTATAAAAAATACTGCCTGAATCAGGGTTTCTATATTCGAAAATGTTTTAAAAGGAGTTTGATCCGCAGGTAACTCGAGATTTAGGTAGATGTATTGCTCAAATTGAGCTGCAAACTGGTTTATCATTGTAGTTTTTCCAACCTGCCTGGCCCCTCTTATAACCAATGGTTTACGACCCGGTTCAACAGCCCATTTCTCCAGTTCCTCTATGATTGCTCTTTTAAACATGTAATAAAGATAGGGTAATATTTAAAAAAATTTGTAACAAAGTAGATGTAAATATTTAAAAATTTTGTAACAAATCCGGCCTAAAAGATGATTTATTGGGTGCTAATTTAACCTTGCAATTTAAAAGTGCTGTAAATGTCCCTGAAATAGATTGACAAGTTTTAAATAATCCTAAATGCTTTTTGTGGTTGGGTTTTTTGATTTTGTTGATTAGGTATTTTCATAGAACAGTTAAGCCTGCCTGCCGGTAGGCAGGAGCAAAGCGAATTCTGAAAAGAGTTCGCTTTTTTGTTTTGCATAATACATCATTTCGATCCCGCCAACGGCGGGATCGAAATGATGTAACTCTCTACAGAAATGACGGCGAAGAAAAGAACGTCATACATTTATTTTAAATTATTGTTCGTAATTTTCCATCTGCAATTATCTCCTCAATTTTAAACGAATTGTATGCCCAGTTTCTCTCTCAATGTAAACAACAAACAATACACTGTAGAAGCCGAAGCGGATATGCCTTTGTTGTGGGTGCTTCGTGATTTGCTCAACCTCACCGGAACAAAATATGGTTGCGGTGTGGCCAGTTGCGGCGCTTGTACCGTAATCATGGATGGTAGTTCGGTGTATTCCTGTCAGCGGCCGGTAGGTGCCTGCGTCAATAAAAAAATTATTACGATTGAAGGTTTGTCTGAAGATGGTTCACATCCCGTACAAAAAGCATGGCAAAAAGCAGCAGTGCCCCAATGCGGTTATTGCCAGCCCGGACAAATGATGGCGGCAACTGCCATGTTGGAAAAAAATAAAAGACCAACCGATGAAATGATTAATTCGGTGATGAGTGATAATCTCTGTCGCTGTGGCACCTATCATCGTATCAAAGAAGCCATTCACATAGCTATTGAAGAAATCAATAAATAATATTCCTCAACTCAGTATATGAAAAAAGTAAAAATCAACCGGCGTCATTTTATAAAAATCACGTCACTGTCATCCGGAAGTTTGGCTATTGGATTTATGTTACCGGGTTTGCCGGCATTGGCGCTTCCTTCATATGAGTGTGAATTTTTTCAACCCAATGCTTATTTAAAAATTGATAAGAAAGGAAAGGTTACTGTATTTGTTGCCAAACAGGAATCAGGACAGGGAGTAGATACTGCCCTGCCCATGATAGTGGCTGAAGAACTGGATGTTGATTTTAAAGATGTGAAAGCGGAGATAGCTCCTTTCGGTACATTAAAAGCAGGTGAACATGATACCGGTGGCAGCCAGAGTGTGCTGGACATGTACAAACCATTGCGCAATGCCGGCGCTGTTGCCAAAGCCATGCTGATTGCTGCTGCAGCCAACGTATGGAAGATTAAAGAATCATCCTGCGCCGCCGATAATGGCGAAGTGGTGAACACCGTTACCATGCAAAGAATTAAATACGGTGATCTGGTTTGCCAGGCTGCTGCTTTGCCCATTCCAAAAGAGGTAACATTAAAAAGCCCGAAAGATTTTAAAGTTATTGGTAAATCAGAAAAACGTTCCAACTTAAAAGATATTCTTACCGGTAAAACAAAGTATGGACTGGATTTAAAAGTAGATGGAATGGTGTATGCTGTTGCTGAACGATGCCCTGTACTGGATGGAACATTAGTAAGTGTAGATGATTCAGCAGCAAAAAAAATTCCCGGTGTATTGAAAGTGGTTAGTTATAAAGGTACGGGAGCACCCATGCATGTACGGGCAGG
>JADGPX010000049.1 GCA_017882215.1 Chitinophagaceae bacterium
TTTATCACCATTTGGTCTCGTAATTTCCAGTGCATGCAATATCTCCGGAAGCTTGTTGTCATCCGTAAAATGCACGTCCACCACAGCGCCGATGATTTGCTTTATCTTACCTACGTTTGCCATAAATCTTTATTAATAATTTGGGCGCAAAGGTAAGGGGATACAGCTAAAATTTAAAATTAGAATAGAAGTTTTTGGTAACGGGCATTTGAGCCCTGATTGAGCCGCATTGGCGACGCTCCGTTCAACATTAGAATGCTATTAAACATTTTTATTTGTAAGGATTAAGCCATTGAACTATGTTTCAAACTACTATTATGGAAAGACTCTAAATAATCATCTACTATAAATAAAATGACCAGATTTTTTTATTTAATCTTAATTTTTTTGCACAATTTTTCTGTTCTATCGCAGTGCATTGACAGAGGAAAAATTACATATGGAGGAGATTGGGGCTAGACTAATTTCGTTCATCGCTGCCCAACTTATAGTTTTGCTTATGGAGGTGATACGTCAAGGAACTGGAATGTACTTAATGACCCTATAGATATTTCGCAAGTACCTAAAAATATACTACGCCTTAAACAAAACATCGACAATAGAATAAAAGAATTTGCTGGTAAAGAATTCTTTTCAATGGTTAAGTTTAATGAGGTTGAAGTAGTATATCCGAATAAACTAAAAGCTTTTATAGACAGTGGAAGGCAAGATGTTACATTAAAGTTTTGTAAAGCCAAATATCTCTTTTATTATGATTTTATGCCTGATAGCTTAATGGCTTACCATATTGGAGTTGCAGTTAACTCAACAAGCAAAATTATTAGTCAATTTACCTTTCCTTCAAAAAAAGAATATAAACCTATAGACACAACCTTTAGTTATTGTAAACTGATAGAAATTGCAAGACAAGGACAAAAGGACATTGAGCCAATCAAGGAAATAAAGTTTGAATTTGATAAAAAAACTAAACGGTTTTATTGGCTTATAATTCAGGAGATTAAAAATGAAAAGCAAGGGTTGAATTATTACCATCAAGTAATTATTGATGCTTCAGATTTGAAAAAAGCCAAGGTAATAAAAGCGAAAGCATACATTGACTATTAAAATAACAGCAGGCAACATGTTATGTAAAATAGTGTTAGACTGTTTATAAACACATCTTTTCTAAGAATAAAAAGTGAATAAACAAATTCTATTATCCAATTAGAAATCCGAAATTTGTCCGAAGGACTCCTATCAGGGAATTTCGCAATCAATTATGGATAAATTCATCGTTTCAGCAAGAAAATACCGTCCGCAAAATTTTAATACAGTTGTGGGGCAATCGCATATCACCACTACATTAAAAAATGCCATTAAGAACAACCAGTTGGCGCATGCCTTTTTATTTTGCGGACCAAGAGGAGTTGGTAAAACAACCTGTGCAAGAATTCTTGCCAAAACAATTAACTGTGAGAACAGAACACCCGATGGAGAAGCCTGTAATGCATGCAACTCCTGCGTTTCATTTGACCAGGGAACTTCTTTAAATCTTCATGAGCTGGATGCGGCAAGTAATAATTCTGTTGATGATATTCGCTCATTGGTAGACCAGGTAAGGTTTGCACCACAGGCAGGGGCTTACAAAGTTTATATTGTTGATGAGGTTCACATGCTTAGCACATCGGCTTTTAATGCATTTTTAAAAACGCTGGAAGAGCCACCACCTTATGCAATTTTTATTTTGGCAACAACTGAAAAGCATAAAATAATTCCTACCATTCTTTCCCGCTGCCAGATATTTGATTTTAAACGGATAACCAATCATGATACGGTAGAGCACCTTCAGGGAATTTGTGAGAAAGAAGGTATAAAAGCTGATAAGGCTGCATTGCATGTTATCGCACAAAAAAGCGAAGGTTGCTTAAGAGATGCACTAAGCATTCTTGATAAAATAGTAAGCTTTACCAATGGAGAATTAAATTATGCAAACACTTTAGAGCATCTTAATATTCTTGATGAAGATTACTATTTTAAACTGATTGATTGCATGCAGCAACAAAATATCAGCGATGCAATATTAATGTATGATGAAATTAACCGCAAAGGTTTTGAAGGAGACCTTGTACTTAATGGATTCGCTGAATTCATTAGGAATATCCTTGTTAGCAAAGACCCAAAAGTTGCAGTGCTTTTAGAGGTTGCTGAAAATTTTAAACCAAAATACCTGGAGACAGCCAAAAAAATAAACCCTGCCTGGCTGATAAGCGCTTTAAATATTTTAAACGAAGCTGAAATCAATTATAAGCAGACTCGCAATAAAAGATTGCATGTTGAGCTTTCGCTGATAAAACTCTGCTACCTGCAACAGGCTATTGAGCTGATAAATAATGATACCGGTTTACATAAAAAAAAACAGATTGAATTCGCAAAAGCAATAGCCTTCAGAACGGTTGCTCCTATTGAATTAAAGGAAAGGCAAAGTGAAAAGTTATCAGTTACAAGTTATCAGGAAAAGGAAAATTCATCTGCGAATGCAGTTTCAGAAGCGAAACTTATAATTGAAACTGATGTAAAAAATATTGCTACTAAAGCGGTTGCTGATAACACCAGGGTTACAAATGGCTCGCCAAAAATTGGAGCATTAGAAAAAATAAGAAAAGAGGTAGCAAGCCGCCATCAGTCAAATACAAATGTTACCAAAGAACTAAATGAAGAAGAATTATATATTGCCTGGGGATTGTACATTGAAAAGCTTCAAAAGAAAAATAATCCATCAGCCGTTACCAATTTTAAATCAGCGGTTTTAAAAATTGCAGACCCGAACTGCATCGAAATAATTACTGAAAGTAAAATTCATCAAAGCTTTATTGAAAACGAACGGGCTGCTTTAATTGAACATCTTCAAAATCATTTTAATAATCGTATCCTTTCTTATAAAGTTATTGTGGTTGATAATGGCGATAAAAAACCCGCAGAAGAACATCTTAGCACCAAACAGCAATACCTCAAAATGATAGAGCAATATCCTTTGGTAAAAGAATTAAAAGATAAATTAAAACTGGAATTAGATTATTAAAGCCCCTCCAAACCTCCCCGAAGGGGAGGCTTAAAAAACGTTTCAGTAACAGGACGGAAACAAATATTAACCGGAAGTAAAATGATAAATTAAGAGAAATAGAATTTGTAAAAAACTGCTCGTACTATTATACAATTGCATTAATTTCACTTTTCTAATTATAAAAATTTATGGCAGAAGTTATCAGAATGCCGAGAATGAGTGATACAATGACCGAAGGCGTAATTGTGGAGTGGCATAAAAAAGTGGGTGATAAAGTAAAGCCCGGCGACCTGCTGGCTGAAGTTGAAACTGATAAAGCCACCATGGAACTGGAAAGTTATAACGAAGGCACATTACTATATATAGGTGTTGAAAAAGGAAAATCTGTAGCGGTAGAAGGTGTACTAGCAGTGGTTGGTAAAGAAGGTGAAGATTATAAAGGGTTATTAGAAGGCGAGAAAAAACCCGAGACGAAAAAAGAAGATGTTCCTCCTCAGAAAGAAAATGAAAAAACAGAAGCTCCAAAACAGCAAACAGCGCAGCAACCTGCTGCACCTGAAGTAAAGGAAGAAAAAACTGACGATGATGGAAGAATAAAAGCATCTCCTCTCGCAAAAAAATTAGCTGCGGATAAAGGCATTGATATTTCCAAAATAAATGGCAGTGGTGATGGCGGAAGAATTGTGAAGAAAGATATTGACAGTTATATCCCGGCTGCAAAAACTGAAACAAAACCTGATGCTGCTCAGCAAAAAACCGTGCAGCCATTTGCACAAACAGGGCAGGAAGGTTACCAGGATATACAGCTTACGCAAATGCGCAAAACAATTGCCCGCCGCTTAAGCGAAAGCAATTTTACGGCTCCGCATTTTTTCCTCACCATGGAAATAAATATGGACAACGCAATTAGCTCTCGGCAATCTATAAATGAAATCAGCCCTGTTAAAATATCGTTTAATGATATGGTGATTAAAGCTGCTGCTATGGCTTTGCGTCAGCATCCTGCAGTTAACAGCAGTTGGATGGGAGATTTCATTCGCCAGAATAATCATATTCACATAGGTTCGGCAATTGCATTACCCGAAGGTTTGGTAGTTCCCGTGATCCGTTTCGCAGATCAGAAATCTCTTTCTCAAATTGCTGCTGATGCAAAAGATCTGTACGATAAAGCAAGAAATAAAAAGATACAGCAGCAGGATTTTACCGGCAATACTTTTACTGTTTCTAATTTGGGTATGATGGATATAGAAGAATTCACTGCCATCATCAATCCTCCTGACAGCGCTATTCTAGCCGTCGGAAGAATTAAAGAAACAGTTGTGAAAAAAGGCGACGGTTTTGGAACCTCTAACTTTATGAAAGTTACTTTAAGCTGCGATCACAGAAGTGTGGATGGAGCTGTAGGCGCCGCTTTCCTGCAAACGTTTAAAAAGTTTTTGGAAAATCCGGTAACGATGCTTGTCTGAACTGGGATTTTTGGGATTAGTGAGATTTATGGGAAGAAAACTATATGATCATTATTTCTTCTGTCAATTCATCGTGCAAAGGATGCAATAAGGAGTTATAATAAATATCAAGCGGGTGCAATTGTACATCAGCATTTTTACCCCATCTAAGCTCACCATCTTCAATTTTAAATTTTTTAAATTCAGATGGTTTATTCCATTTTTTATAATAGCCTTTCAGTGTATTAAAAAAGGGTTGAAAGTCAATTGTACGGTGTTCGCTGTTAGTAAAAAAAACCTTTAATACAAAGGGGTCAATTAAAACAGCATCAGAAACCTTTATATTTTCTTTTTTATTACTTCGGCTTTTACGGGTTGATTGTAATACATTATTTTGTCCCATTTTTCTTTTATTTTCTTTTCATATTGCTTAACAAAGATAGCAACCTCTTTACATTCAGCGCTGGTTAATGCATTATACCCTCTAACTTTTTTAAAAAGAATTTTTAACTCATTCTTTACCCAAAGTAATTCGGCCTTAACCTGCCTATCCTGTATAAAAATATGAACATGAAGAGGGAGATGATCGTTTGTATAAATGTAAATACTGAAATTTAAGTATTGATAAATTTTAGACATATACAAATTTATAGTAAACAATCAGGCAACTGCATAATAACATTTTTAACTATTTTTAATCTTATAAATTAATTTTTATGCAACTTGGTAACGCCTTAAACTGGTTCGAGATACCTGTTTCAGATTTTGAAAGAGGTAAAAAATTTTACGAAACGATCTTTGATTATCAAATGCCGGAGAATATTATGGGTAAAGTTCAGATGGGATTTTTTTTATATGACTTTCAAAATGGGAAAGTTGGCGGTGCAATATGCAAAAGCGAAATGCATAAACCCTCACAGGAGGGAAGCTTGATCTATTTAAACTGCCAGCCCGATCTGCAAACAGTACTTGACAGAGTAGAGAATGCAGGCGGCAAAATTGTTCAGCAAAAAATAAAAAATTCTGAAGAACAAAACCTTGGTTTTTGGGCATTGATAACAGATACAGAAGGAAATAAAGTAGCGCTTCATTCTATGGAATAGAAAATAGTTAATTTTAGAAGTGAATACAACGCTACGTTCCACTTTACAACTTCTCCGTTTTCATTTTTCATTTTTTTTAATGCCTGTTTATTGGCTTGCATTAAGCCAGGTAAACAAAATTAATTGGTGTGATGCAATTTTGATATTCATCATTTTACACGTATTGATATACCCTGCAAGTAACGGCTACAACAGTTATATGGATAGAGACACCGGCAGTATCGGCGGAATAAAAAACCCTTTACAACCAACAAAGCAATTATATTATGTAACAGTAATGATGGATTTGGTTGCAATTGCTTTAAGCTTTTTAATAACTCCCATTTTTGCTTTAGGAATTTTATTATACATTCTTGCATCAAGAGCTTATAGTAATAGAAAGATCAGATTAAAACAATACCCGGTAACCGGTTATCTGACAGTAATAATTTTCCAGGGAGCCGTTACATTTTTTTTAGTCTATCATGGCAGCGAAAGCAACCATACAACTAATGTTCCCGTAATAGCTATGGTTGCTGCAAGTTTGTTGATCGGAGGTTTTTATCCTCTTACCCAAATTTACCAGCATGAAGACGATTTGAAGGATGGAGTACAAACAATCAGTTATAAATTAGGATACAAAGGCACTTTTATATTTACTGGCATCGTATATGCTTTAGCTTTCTGCATGTTAGGTTTATTATTCTTTTCAAATATTGAATGGAACCATTTTCTGATATTGCAAATCTTTATGGCACCTGTGCTCGTATATTTTTTTATATGGTTCCGCAAAGTGTTAAATAATAGAAAAGAAGCTAATTTTAAGAACACGATGCGTATGAATTTGTTAGCTTCATTATGCACTAATGCAGGTTTTATCACTCTTTTAATATTACATCTCATTGAGTAAAATAGTTTCCATAGCAACCGCAGTTCCCCGATATAAACATGAGCAGGAAAGCATTCTGACTTTTATGCAAAATATTTATGCAATGAATGAAGTTGATAAAAGAAAAATGAAATTCCTTTATCATCAAAGCGGCATCAATACAAGATATTCCGTACTTCCTGATTATGGATTGTCTGCAAATGATTGGGTTTTTTACCCGGCAACCGAAAATCTTGAACCCTTTCCGAATCTTGAATTAAGAATGAAATGGTTTAACAAAGCTGCGCCGCAACTCTCTGTTTCTGCTATTGAAAAATGCATTGAGAATAAAATAAATAAAGAAAAGATAACGCATCTTATTACAGTAACATGTACCGGCATGAGCGCCCCCGGACTGGACCTACAGGTAATGGAAGCAATGAATTTGCCTAATAATATTTTTAGAACATCTGTAAATTTTATGGGATGTTACGCCGCTATTCATGCGCTTAAACTGGCAGATTCATTTTGTAATAATGATAGTAAAGCAAAAGTGCTGATCGTATGTACAGAGCTTTGCACGCTGCATTTTCAAAAAGAAAATTCCATTGATAATATTGCATCAAGCTTATTATTTGGTGATGGTTCAGCAGCTGTTTTAGTTACACATAATGATGATAAACTTAATGGTCTTCGATTAAAAAATTTCTATTCTGAAGTAGCTTTTAAAGGAAAGAAAGATATGAGCTGGGAATTATCTTCCTCAGGATTTTTAATGACACTTTCAGGTTATATCCCTGATCTTATTGAAGAAGATTTTAATTCTCTAACTGAAAATGCATTGCAGCATGCTTCGTATAATAAAAAAGATATAACGCATTGGTGTATTCATCCCGGTGGTAAAAAAATATTGAGCTCCATTCAAAAAAGCATAAATATTCCCGCCGATGCTTTACAACATTCATACAATGTATTGAGAGATTATGGCAACATGTCCTCTCCTACTATTCTATTTGTTTTAAAAGAAATTATGAATGAGTTAGAGAATTCTCAAAATAAAAAAGCAAATATTTTCGGAGCAGCATTTGGTCCCGGTCTTACGCTTGAGACATTCATATTATCTGATGATTGATTTTCGCAAACGCTCATACCAAAAAGAATTATTAGACAGGGATGATATTCCTTTTGCAGATATTCAGCAGAACATGAAAGAATTGGATTTTATTAATACCCGCCTCGGTGGGCATGCGATCACGATAGAAGGATTTAAAAAATTAGCCAGGCAAAGAAAAACAATATCAGTATGCGAAATCGGCTGTGGTGGCGGAGATAATCTAAATGCTATCTACAGGTTCTGCAGTAAAAAACATATCCATTTAAAATTTACAGGAATTGATATTAATGCTGACTGCATTGCTTATGCAAAAAAAAATACGGCGATACCTGATGAGAACTATATTGTTTCCAATTATAAAAATGTTGATTTTGGAAATGACAAACCGGATATAATTTTCACTTCATTATTTTGCCATCATTTTAGCGATGAAGAATTAATTACGATGATGCAATGGATGAAAGCAAATTCAAAACTGGGGTTTTTTATTAATGATCTTCACCGGCATCCAATCGCATATCACTTTATTAAACTTGCCACTAAACTTTTCTCTAAATCATACCTTGTAAAAAATGATGCACCACTTTCTGTTTTAAGGGGATTTAAAAAAATTGAATGGAAAAACATTCTTCATAAAGCAGGAATTATAAATTATACTATTCAATGGAAATGGGCATTCAGGTACTTAATTACAGCCCCCTGTCCCCCGAAGGGGAAACTTAAACTTGATGTTTATAAAAGATGAGTTATTCTGTACAAAAGGTAAGTTGTAAATTTCCCTCCGGTGCAAAAGATGTAAAAATGAAAATAAAATATTGAGCAGGATATAGTTATCGATTACACATTAAAATAGAATGGAGCCACTTATTATTAATGAAGCATTGGATATAGGTTCCCCATTCGGGGGACAGGGGGCTGACATAGCTACTATTGGTGGCGGACTTGCAGGACTTTCTTTATCAATTCAATTAGCTAAGGCAGGCTATAATGTTGTATTATTCGAAAAAGAGAGATATGCATTTCATAAAGTTTGCGGCGAATACATCAGCTTGGAAAGCCGGGATTTTATTATGAGTCTTGGTCTGGATCTACCGGGAATGAATTTACCCATCATTAAAAAATTAATTGTCTCTTCTCCCAACGGAAAATATATTGAACAGGAATTGCCATTAGGGGGCTTTGGCATAAGCAGGTATACACTGGATAATGAATTAAGTAAGATTGCAAGAAATGCCGGAGTAAAAATTTATGAAGAAACAAAGGTGAATGATATAGTTTTTGAAGATGATGTATTTACCATTTCAACTTCTGCATTTAGCATTCAGTCAAAAGTTGCAGCAGGAACTTTTGGTAAACGTAGCAATATTGATGTAAAGTGGTCAAGAGATTTTATCCGGCAGAAATCAAATAATCTTAATAATTATATAGGCATTAAATATCATGTAGAAACAGATCTGCCTGCAGATAACATTGCATTGCATAATTTTAAAGATGGCTATTGCGGCATTTCTAAAATAGAAGATGGCAAATATTGTCTTTGCTATCTTACAACTGCAGAAAATTTAAAAGCCAATAATAATTCCATTGCTGAAATGGAAAAGAATGTTCTCCTGAAAAATCCATTTCTAAAACAAATATTTTCTTCCTCAACCTTTTTACCTGGTTTCCCGGTTACCATTTCACAAATAAGTTTTGATAAAAAATCACAGGTTGAAAATAATGTATTGATGATTGGTGATGCGGCAGGAATGATAACCCCACTTTGCGGCAATGGTATGAGCATGGCGCTTCATGGAAGCAAGATTGCATTTCAATGTATCGATCATTTTTTACAAAAGAAGATAAGCAGGGAGCAAATGGAATATCAATATACCAAAAAATGGAAACATCAATTTGCCGGCAGACTACGCATGGGTAGAATGATACAGCGCCTTTTTGGAAAGGAATTCATTACCAATGTATTTATATCTGCTGTAAAACCTTTTCCTTTTATCATCCGCAGGTTAATAAGATCAACTCACGGAAAGCCATTTTAGTAACTTTGCATTATGGATCAGCCAATCGTATTATTTGATGGCGTTTGTAATTTATGCAATGGCGCTGTTCAATTTATAATCAGGCATGATAAAAAAAATATTTTCATGTTTGCTTCTCTGCAATCTGAAGTTGGGCGAAAAATTTTAGAACAATATAATTTCCCGCTTGATGAGCTTAATTCTTTTATTCTTATTGAAAACAATAAAGCTTATACAAGATCAACCGGAGCTTTAAGGGTTGCAAAAAAATTAAATGGATTATGGCCTTTGTTGTATGGCTTTATCATTATACCAAAACTTTTAAGAGATGGTATTTATAACTGGGTAGGGAGAAACCGGTATAAATGGTTTGGAAAGAAAGATGCCTGCATGATACCAACACCGGAATTAAAGACAAAATTTTTGAGTTAAAAACTTATTATGGAAAATAAAAAAACATTGGTATTAGGTGCGTCTCCAAATCCTGCACGGTATAGTTACCTGGCAGTAAATAAATTATCCAGGTACCATCATCCTGTTATTGCTATTGGTAAAAGAAAAGGCAAGGTTGGAGATGTTGAAATTAACACAGAACAAACTCCTGTTACCGATGTGGATACTGTTACCCTTTATCTTAATCCGCAAAATCAAAAACAGTATTACAATTATATCCTCTCCCTAAAACCTAAAAGAATAATATTTAATCCAGGTACAGAAAATGATGAACTTTACAAGCTTGCAAAACAAAATGGGATTGAAGTTATGGAAGCCTGCACATTGGTTTTACTGAGCACAGGACAGTATTAATACTTAGTATTTTTTCTAATTCCGCTGCAATAAATATTTTATACACTTAACAATTTTTTACAAAGAGTTGCGTTTTATATTCATCCAGTATTTTTGAAAAAACTAAAAATTCCAAACTATGAAACGCATTTACAAAGCAGCAGTGTTTTTTACTTTGCTTATTTCCTTTAACAGCATCAAGGCACAGATCGTTACCGAAAGAAGACCACAGCTATTTGCAGCGTTTACCAAAACAATCAATTTTCCTAAAACAGAATTAGAAAAAATATTTACTACCCCCGAAGGCAGAACTATAAAACTATCACTTGGTGAAAATGTTGGCTTTACAGGCATAATTACTTCATCAATTCAGCGCTATCATAATTTACAAAGTGTTGTTGTAAGATTGAATAATCTTGACGGCACCGTCTTCGGTATTTCCAAAAGAACTAATGATGATAACTCCATAACATATATTGGCAGGATCATCAATACAAAATATGCAGATGCCTTTGAATTAAAGACTGATGCAACCGGCAATTATTTTATAAACAAAACAAAAACAGCAGACTTAATTGAAGATCACGAATAAATAAAACGATCTTTTATAAATCTTTTACATCCAAACCTCTTTAAAACCACGAACATGAAAAAATTCTATATACTTATGGTATTGTGGGCATTACTAACCTCACTAAACGCTATAAGTTTACCTAAGTTCAGCAGCTTCCCTTCAGCGCAGGCTACAATTTTTCTTGATTTTGACGGACAAACTGTTGTAGCATCAGTATGGAACAACGGAACCCCTTTGGTATGTGCAGCTTCCGGAATGACAGATACACAAATTACCGAAGTATTCAACAGGGTGGCTGAAGACTACAGACCATTTAATATTAATATAACAACAGACTCTACAATATTTTTAGCGGCACCTCTTACTAAAAGAATAAGAATAATTATTACACCTACCAGCAGCTGGTATACAGGTGTAGGCGGGATTTCATACACTGGTTCATTTACCTGGGGTGATGATACACCAGGCTTTGTATTTTGCGACCGCCTTGGCTATAGTGCAAAGCTTGTAGGCGAGTGCTGTACACATGAGAGCGGACATACAGTAGGTTTATCTCATCAATCATCATATAGCAGCACATGTACTTTAGTGGATACCTATAACTCCGGCGTAGGTACAGGAGAAATAGGCTGGGCACCGATTATGGGCAACAGTTATTATAAAAATTTAACAAGATGGAATAATGGGCCAACACCAAACGGATGTAACGCAGACCAGGATAATCTTTCTATTATTACAACACAAAACGGTTTCACTTACAGAACTGATGATTATAGTGATGATCCTAATAACAATCCGGCTTTAATTACTGTTACCAACCAGTTATTCTCAACATCAGGAATAATAACTACTACTACGGATAAGGATGTATTTAAATTTGTTTTTGCTACAAATGGCGCATTGCATTTAGATGCAATTCCATTTTCAGTTGGGGCTAATCTTGATGGAGCAGACCTTGATATTAAATTAACCCTTTTAAATTCGGCACAGCAAACCATTGGCACCTACGATTCAGCAACTTTATTAAATGCTGTAATTGATACCAGTTTAAATGCAGGAACATATTTTGTAATAGTACAGGGAACAGGTAATATAAATACAACTAATTACGGAAGCTTAGGTTCTTATACAATAAGCGGAACTTTTTCTCCTACAAGCGGAACTTTTTCTTCTACAGTAGTAACCCCGATCAAGAATGTAGCGCTAACAGGAAAAGCAGATAAAAACAAACACAATTTAAGATGGAATATTATAGCTGATGAGCCAATTAAAACAATAATTGTACAGATTTCAACAGATGGAAAGTTCTTTACAACGCTTTCTACAGTTGATCCAAAAGAAAATGGCTTTGCTTATACGCCAACCATAAATGCAGATATTTTTTACAGGTTAACAGTTACATCAGTAATTGACCAAACAGTTTTCTCAAATATTATCACATTAAAATCTGCAGGTCAACCTCAAAAACTATTTAAAGTATCAACATTAGTTCATAACGAAATAATGGTTAATGCAACAGAAAATTATCAATACCAATTGGCAGATATAAGCGGCAGAGTTATAGAAACAGGAAGCAGTAATGCAGGTACAAACAGAATAAATATAAGCAATATCCCTAATGGAATATATGTAATACAAATGATAACCAACAATCAAAGACAAACAGAGCGAATTATAAAACAGTAAGGTAGATTCATGTGTAACTTAAGGACCGGCGTTAGGGGCCGGTTCCTTTTTTAACTCATCATTTACCTGAAACACCAAACAAATCCCTAAAGGAATTAAACACCAGAAAGGAATTAAGATAATAAGGTAGATTCATGTGTAAGTTAAGGGTCAGCGTTAGGGGCTGGCCCTTTTTATTTTTTCTCACCCGGATAGAAATATTTTTGTTACCAGCCGCAACTCATCAATTGATCTTCATTGGCGACGCTCCGTTCAACTTCAGTAACTTCAGGCATCATTCAAGCGGATAAGAATTTTCTCAAAAAAGGATTTAGTGTATGTTTTTTATGCTTTGGTTTGTGTCTTCACAAACCACGTTTTAGCTTCAGAAAATTTTTATAATATAGTTAGTGTGCTTTTTTTCGGTAATTTTAAAAAACCCTAATATATGCTCTGGAGAAGATTTAATGGAGATCCCATAGAACTGCCAATAAAAACAGCAGTTGAAAATGCCATACAAAGAGAAACTCACGCCGGCTTTAAATTAAAAGTTTGTATTGGCACTGACAGCCAGATAAAAGGCGCCGAAACAGAATTTGCCACCGTTATTGTTTTTTTACGTGAAGGACATGGCGGCTTCATGTTCATCCACAACGAAAAAACAAGATACGTTTACAGTATTAAAGAACGCATGCTGGTAGAGGTTGCCAAAAGCATAGAAATTGCTTACGAGCTTTGTGATCTTTTTACAGTGTACGATGTTGATATGGAAGTGCATGCCGATATAAATACCAATCCACATTTTAAAAGCAACGAAGCTTTACGGGAAGCAATGGGTTATATATTGGGAATGGGCTTTGCCTTTAAAGCCAAGCCGGAAGCCTTTGCCAGCAGCAGTTGCGCTAATAAGGTGGTGAACTGATCTTAATAAAGATTATTCTGAAAAAGAAATATTTTTTTCTTCTATCAATGACAATATTTTATCTCTTCCCGTTTTTTTAACCGCACTCGTTACAAAATGCTGCGGCAGAAATTGCCATGTTTTCCTCATCGCATCCAAAAACGATCTTACATTTTTATTTACCGTTGCCTGGGTTTCTTTATCAGCTTTTGTAAATATTAAAGTAAAGGGAACTTCCCATTTTCCTAATTGCTGCAAAAATTCAAGATCAATTTTTTGCGGCGAATGCCTGCTATCTATCAATACAAATACATTTACAAGGTTCTCCCTTTTGCGTAAATAATTCTCTATCATTTGTTCCCATCTTCTCCTGCTCCTCTGAGATATTTTTGCAAAGCCATAGCCCGGAAGATCTACCAGGAACCATTTGACTTCTCCCCTCTCCTTAAGGAGAGGGGGCGGGGGTGAGGCAATTTCAAAATGATTTATCATCTGTGTTTTACCCGGACTGTTAGATGTTTTTGCCAGCTTCTCATTATTACACAGCATATTTATCAGCGAAGATTTGCCAACATTACTTCTTCCTATAAAAGCATATTCAGGAATATCAGGAGCAGGACACTTTGTATAATCCGGGCTGCTGATAAGATATTTAGCTTTTTTAATGATCATGGTTTGCAAGATACAGAGACAACCGGCAATAGACAATTGACAATACTCCAAAATTTTAACGATAATCTATGAACTATCAGCAATGAACAATCAGCTATCAACTATCTTTACAAATCAATGACTACCTATCAGCACGATACAATAGTTCCGTTTAAAGATTCTGCAGAAAGCAAGAAAAAGCAGGTAGAAAAAATGTTTGATAAAATTGCTTTCCGGTATGATTTTTTAAATCATTTTTTAAGTGCAGGCATTGATGTGGGCTGGAGAAAAAAAGCTATTAAACAATTACGCTCATTAGATCCAAAATCTATTTTAGATGTGGCAACCGGAACGGGTGATATGGCTATTTTATCGTACAGGCTGCTTAATGCAGAAAAGATAATCGGGATTGATATAAGCGATGGAATGCTGGAAATAGGTAAAAAAAAAATTGAAAAACTTGGCTTACAGCAGCGTATTGAATTGTTAAAGGGCGATAGTGAAACAATAATTTTTAACAGCAACTCGTTTGATGCAGTAACGGTTGCCTTTGGCGTCCGCAATTTCCAGAACCTGGAGCTGGGGCTAAGTGAAATAAAAAGAGTTTTAAAACCCGGCGGAAAATTAATAGTGCTGGAATGTACAAAACCTAAATTACCGGTTATAAAAAATTTCTACAATCTTTATTTGAATGTGATAGCGCCCTGGATAGGAAGGGTGATCTCAAAAAATAAAAATGCATACCAATATCTCAATGAATCCGTACAAAAATTTCCGGAAGGGAAAGATTTTGTTCAAATTTTAAACAAGCTTGGATATAAAAACGCTTCATGCAAAACATTGAGTTTAGGAATAAGCAGCATCTATTGCGGAGAAAAATAATTGTACTCGGTATCGCTGTATTATGTTGGTCAAATGCTTTTAGCCAGTTTAGAGATGGACCTAACCTGCCCGATCATGATAGTAAGCCATATCATTTCGGTATCAATCTTGGCTATAATAGATCTCATTTTTTATTTACATATCATCCCTACTTTTTACAGCGTGATACAATTATGGATGTTGAAAGTGTTAACAGCTCCGGGATAAATCTTGCATGGCTGGTTAACTTTCGCATGGGTGAGCATTTTGATCTGCGGCTTCATCCGCTCGATCTTACCTTTAGTGAAAAAACTTTTTTATACAGCGAGAATTTTAAAGGAGATTCATCATTCACAGAAAAAAAAGTATCCTCAATCACACTAAGTTTTCCTGTTCAGATAAAATTCAGCAGCGACAGGATAAATAATTTTAAAGTGTATACACTCGGCGGAATTAAGTTTGATTATGACCTTGCAAGTAATGCCGGCGCAAGAAGCGCCGAAGACCTTATAAAATTAAAAAAGGGTGATATGAGTGTGGAAGTAGGATTGGGCTTTCATTTTTACTTTCCTGTATTTGTACTTACTCCCGAAATAAAACTCAGCAGCGGTTTAGTTAATCTTCACAGCCGTGATGAAAGTTTGCGTTACTCCAATGTAATAGATAAGATCAATTCAAAGATGATCACTTTTTCACTAACGGT
>JADGPX010000050.1 GCA_017882215.1 Chitinophagaceae bacterium
GCCTGTTTCAAAAGTAATTTTATGCGAAAGTTTTAATAAGAGATTGGTTTGTGCAGAGAAAAAATTAAGATGCGTTTTTATTTTCCCATCACCACCGCTTGCGGGGAAAGCCGGAAAGGTGAATGTATTTACAAAAATTTGATCTGAATTAGTTGGCGAATAGCTGTAAGAAAGATCGGTGCTCCACTCTGAACCTGTGGTATCAATTTTATATTTTGCAGCTATTCCCTGACTGAGATTAAAATTATTGCCATTGTTGGTAACGGCTGAAGTATTATTTGCTATAAGGTTATTATTACTAACTTTTTTTATTTGCGAAAAATTAGTTGTGGTGTTAACGAAATCGCTATAGTTTATTCTTCCGTCATAGCTGAGCTCCCACTTTTTAGTTACAGGAAAATTTATACCAAAGCCGAGATAATAGTTGTTGGTGGGGTACAATGAAAATGCATCCTGGCTAAGCAACGAATCTGGGGCAAACATACGATCGGTTCTTATTTCTTCTGAGTTATTGCGTTTTCCATATTGCATATTAAGGTAAGTAGTTACTTTACCATTATTGTTATTAAGATTAAGCCCAATGAACCGGTTACCATATTTGCCCTGGTTACCGCCAATTGTTACACTTCCGGTCAGCCCGATCTTTACGCCTTTTTTTAAAACAACATTTACAATACCTCCACTTCCGGAGGCATCATATTTTGCAGAAGGGGTTCGTAATATTTCAATACTAGCTATGGAATTTGGAGGTAAATTTTTAAGCATGGTAGCAATATCAGCAGTGCTCATTTTTTGCTCACGGCCATTTATGTAAACGATTGCAGGTGTAGTGCTATTGAGGTAGATATTTCCATCCTGGTCAACAAATAACCCCGGTGTTTTTTCCAGTATCTCATATGCATTTGTAGAACTTGCAGCAAGGTTTTCAGGATCAACAATTGTCTTATCATCTTCCTGGCGCATAACAGGCCTTGTAGCTGTAATGGTTATACCCTGCAATGATTTTGAAACTATATCCGCAATAAAAGTAAAAACAGGACGATCAATTTTTACAGTAATGCCTTTTTTTAAGGGCGCATAATTTATTGATGATACAGAAACAATATATTGCTCATGTGCAAGATCAAATACAGTGGTTCCGCTGCTGTCAGAAACTTTATGTAAGGATTGGGTACTGTCTTTAACTGAGATTACGGAAACGGTGGCAAAAGGCAAAGGTTCTTTTTTAGCAGTTACTATCCTGATGGTAACGCTGGTTTGTTGTGCCACAGCACTTCCGGGAAGTAAACAATAAAGAACAATAATGGCAATAAAACAGGTAGATTTTAAAAGAGTAAGGATCATTTTTATATATCGAAGGCTAATTTTTTTTATAAGAACAAATGTAAATATGCTTAGTTAAACGAATAAGGTTTTAACAAGTTACAGGGAAGTTTTGTGTATTATTACAGTTCTTACTTTTATTTTTCAATGAATTATTATCCTAAAAACAATTTATGAACCGCAACCTGTTAACCTGTTTTGGTTTTGTATGTTTACTTTTTGCCTGTAACACTAACAATTCAACTCAAAAGGCTAATTCTTTAATTGTTGACCTGCCGCAGAAAAAACCTGCAGATTCCTTCCGGATAAATGCAACAACAGCCGGATATAATTATGATTTAAAAAATCCCAATCATACATGGAAACTTCCTGGCCAATTGGTGGAAGTTTCAGGAAACACCTGGATTGATAAAGATCATTTGATTCTCATTGAAGATCTTCATCCCAATTTATACCTGGTAAAAATTGATGATAAAAATGCGACCCTTGAAAAAACAATTCCTTTTGCCGTGGAGGACAAAGAAAAATTTGACATTGAAGATGTGACTTACGTAAACAATACTGTATATGCCTTGTGGAGCCATGGTGTTTTATTTAAAATATCTGACTGGCAAACCAAGCCACAGGTAGAACAAATTAAAACTTTCTTATCCAAAGAAAATAATACCGAAGGGTTGTGTTATGACCCTGTAACCCAAAAATTGCTGGTAGCCTGTAAGGATGCATCAAATGTGGCAGATGAAAAAAAATCCACGAAGGCAGTATATGCATTCGATATGGCAGTTAATAAATTAAATGATCAGCCCTTCTTATTAATTCATAAAAAAGATTTTGAAAAAGTAGCTGATCAAAAATTAGATTTTAATCCTTCTGCAATTGCGATTCATCCCGTTACTCATGATATTTATTTGCTTTCAACCAGGGATAATAAATGCATGGCTGTTTATTCGCATGATGGTACACTTAAAGCATTTCAGTTTATTGATAAAGAACTCATGCCACAACCCGAAGGAATTTGTTTTTCACCCGAAGGAAAACTTTACATAAGTTCCGAAGGGAAAAAAGGAGAACCTGGGAACCTTTTTGAATTTGATCCTTCAGGCAATTAATAGCTTTCAATTTTAAGACAGGCATTTATTATAACATTAATAAACCATGGCTTAATTGCAAGCAATACTTTACAGCGAAAAGGAAAAAGCCTGCGGGCATGGTACGTTACTCAACAGGCTATTAAATATGCTTGCAGATGTTGTCATAAAAGTTTTATGCTGAAGATCACCTGGGTATAACATTCCCATCCGCACCCACATAATCTGTTCTTATTTGACCGTTATCCATAACTCTTACCGCATATATATCCTGTCCTGAAGATGATTTCATTTGCCTGATATCATAAACAGTGGCACCGTATTTATTCTTAATATTTGTAACTACATCTGCAGATACACTGGTGCCGATAACTGGTAATGAAGGAGGGTCAGTTGTCCATCCATCAATTGATACCATTGTTGTGTTTGTGGTAGTGGTAGAAGAACTCATTGTGCCATTCTGCATATCATTCGGGTTAGCTTTGGATTTCATTTTCATTTTAGTTTTTTTCATCTGCATTGTGTCCGATGCATCCTGTGCATACAGGGTATAAGTACAGCTGCATACAAGCAGTAAAAAAATCATCTTTTTCATGTTATATATTTTAGTGTGATAAATTGATTCCGCATATTGTTAATCAATTTTAATGCCGTTTTCATAAACCTGGGTGGCATATATCCTAAATGGTTTAATATTTGTTTATAAAATACCTTGATGAGAAAGAAATTAGTGATCATTGGGGCTATATTGTTCCTTTTAATAGTTGGCGGCTACCTGTATATAAGATTTGGGTATTTAAAAGCAAAAGATTTTAAGCCTGATACTTCAAAACAAAAAAGCATCATAGATCTGCGTCCTGCAATTATTGCAAAGCTTCAGCAGCTTGTAAAAGACGGTTCCAATGGTTTGTATATTTTGTCTATTGAAAAAACAGAACCTCATGTGCTTTCATCAAAGCTCGATGTATTAAATGCATCTATCCGTATTGATACTGCCGCAATGCTTCATCTCGATAGCTTAAAATTATTACCCGATGATATTTTTACATTCCATTTTTCAACAGTTCATGTTGATGGGATAGGCATAGATGACCTGCTTAGTAAAGACCGTATTGAAATAAAAGGTATTAATATTACCAACCCGGTGATAAATGTATTCCATGCAAAGAGGTTGTATAATGCAGACGAACGTAAGAGCAACGACACTCTATCCCTTTATCAAAAATTAAAGGGGCAAATGAAAAAGATCGCCATCGGTAAGATCAATATTATAAATGGCACATTCATTAATCACGACATGGCAAAGAAAAGTAAAGACACTAAGTTTAATGATGTTTCTATTCTTATAAATGATCTTCTGATAGATTCTACCACTGAGCATGACAGAAGCAGATTTCTTTTTGCAAAACATGCAACTTTACGCACAAAGAATTATAGTATTCCCACATCTGACAATATGTATTTTTTTAAAGCCGGAGATATTTCCATATCAGCAGATCAGCATACAGTAACAGCCCTTGATGTAGAATTAAAACCCCGCTATAACAGGCAGGAGTTTGAAAATAAATTACCCTTTAAAAAAGATATGTATCATTTCGCTTTTAAAAAAGTTATTCTAAATGATGTTGACTGGATGGCAATGATAAACAATGAAAAATTAGTTAGCAAAAGAGCAGAAATATCAGGAGGGTCATTCAGTGATTTCATCGACAGGTCTAAACCCCGAACACCTTCAAAGATGAATAATTTCCCTTCTCAATTGCTGTTGAGAATGCCTTTTAAGGTATCTGTCAACAGGCTTGATGTACATGACGTAAATGTTATCTATGAGGAGCACAATCCCTTGTCAGATCAAAACGGAATTGCATATTTTGATAATGTTAATGGCACAGTAAATCATATTTCAAACATGCCTGCAGAAATAAAGTTGCATCCTGTTATGGACTTTTCAGGAACTGCATTATTTATGCATCATGTGCCGATGACAACAAAGTTTAGTTTTGACCTTTCAAAATATCGCACCGGCAACTTTTCTGTAGATATTACAATGGATACCCTGGATAATACCACGATAAATAAGGTGTCAGAACCACTTGGATTGTTTACTGTAAAGACAGGACAGATGCAGCATGCAAAGGGGCATTTAGAAGGTAATAATTTTAGAACAAGTGGCAACATCAACATGCAATACAACAACCTGCATATTACTCCGCTAAAAAAAGATAAGGAAGAAAAAGGTAAGCTGAAAAAAAAGACAGTGACAAGTCTTTTTGCAAATATTCTGCTTGTTAAAAATGAAAATCCAAAAGGAAAAGAATTACGTCAGCCAAATTTTACCGTTGAACGGGATCAGTTTACTTCTTTTTTCAACCTTATTTGGAAAACCGTTCTTACGGGTATTTTAAAAACTATTGGTATTCCGGTTAAGTTTGTAATAAAGTAAAAAATTCGATGTCTGGCACTTCTTTCTACAAACTTTCTTCAGAATTATAAAACAACTTTGCAAAAATTGTTGGAATGGATTTTAAAAAAATACTTTTCTCTTTTACTGTTCTATTATGGTCAATCGTTGCTCTTGCTCAACACCAGGGAACGATAATTTCTGGTATAGTAGAAGATGGAAAGTCTAAAGCTCTTCTTGAGTTTGCGAATGTACAATTATTGAATGCCGCGGACAGCGCTGTTATAAATGCTACCGCTACAGACAGAAAGGGAAAATTCAGTCTTGAAAATGTAAATAATGGCAATTATGTTTTGCTTTGCACTTTTATTGGCTATGAAAAAGTAAAAACTCCGCTCACTGTTGCCAATCAACAAAGGATCAATGCAGGAACCATCCTGATATCTTCTCTTTCCCAAAGCATGAATGAGGTTGTAGTTACTTCAAAAAAATCTTTGCTTAATACTTCTATTGATAGAAAAATTTATAACGTAGGGCAGGATATAATGGCGCAAAGCGGTTCTGCATCTGATATTTTAAAAAATGTTCCATCTGTAGAAGTAGATATTGACGGGGGCGTAAGCTTAAGAGGCTCATCGGAAGTGATGATCCTTATTAATGGTAAACCATCTCCATTAATGGGAAAATCAAGAGCAGAAGTATTGCAACAATTGCCTGCCAATTCTATTGAACGTATCGAAGTAATAACAAATCCTTCGGCACGCTTCCGGCCTGATGGCACAGCCGGTATCATAAACATAGTAATGAAAAAAAATACGAAAGACGGATGGAATGGAACGCTGGTGGCAAATGCCGGTAACGCTAATCGCTACAACGGAAGTGCTAATCTAAATTACAGAACAGAAAAACTGAATTTATTTGGCACCTATAGTATTCGTAAGGATAGCAGGCGGAGAATAAACAATATCAACAGGGAAGAGCTGGATACTTTTGGTAACACTACTCTTTTTTATACCGAACAAAATGTTTCTCCTGCCAAACCACTTTCTCATATTGTTTCTGCAGGCTCAGAATATAAAATAGATGAGCACAACAGTATTGGCATATCAGGTAATTACTCTCATCGCGATCTGACGAAAAATGATGTTGCAAATAAATTTTACTACAACAATAACCATATACTCACTCAGCAATATGATAGATTACGATATGATCCTGAATATGAGATTGAAAAGGATGCTACCATCTTTTGGCAACACAATTTTAAAAAAGAAGATCATGAGATAAGGTTTGAATATAATAAGGCAGTATCAGATGAGCTGGAAAATAACCATTACACCAATAAATATATTTTTCCTGCAGCGGCAACCACATTTGATAACACGTTGATCAGGCAAACAAGCAAGGAAGATCATATTACTGTTGATTATTCAAATCCCTTATCAGAAAATTCAAAAATGGAATTAGGGTATGATGGATCTTTTAGTATCCAGGATCCTGTTTTTTATGGCGAATATTTTGATGCATCGCAACAGAAATTTATAATGGATATAGTAAAATCCAATAAGTTTATTTACGATCAGCATCTCAATGCCTTTTATGGAACTTATCAGCGCAGCTACGGCGCTTTTGGCTATTCGCTTGGGTTAAGAGGGGAGCAAACCAACATAAAAGCAAACCTGGTGACTAAAGATTCATCACTAAGCAATAACTATTTTAAATTTTATCCAACTATTCATTTCGCTTACAAAGTTAAGAATGGGGATATCCAGTTAAATTACAGCAGGCGTGTACGTCGCCCTGAGGCTGACGATTTAAATCCATTTCCTGAATATGCTGATCCAAGAAATTTAAGGGCTGGCAATCCAAAGTTATTACCTGAGATCATTAACTCAATTGAGTTTGGCTATAAATGGCAAAACGATAAATATTCATTTGTACCAAGCCTGTATTACCGCTATAAACAAAATGGTTTTACACAGGTTATTACAAAACTGAATGACTCAACTTTTCTTACTACACAACAAAATTTATCAAACGATCAATCAGCGGGTTTAGAACTTATTTTTTCTGCAAAACCTGCCAAATTCGTTTCTGCGAATCTTAGCTCCAATTTTTTTTATAATACAATTGATGCATCAAATCTTGGTTATGCTTCAAAGAAATCAGTTGTCTCAATGAGTCTGAATTTCAACATTACATTTGTAATTACCAGGAATATGATAATGCAGATCAGTAGCAACTATCGCTCTGCACGGTTAACGCCCCAGGGAAAATCGTATGGCACGTTTGTATTTAATACCGGGGTTCGGCAGGATCTGTTTAAAAAGAAATTATCGGTTACTCTTACCGGCTCAGATCTGTTTAAAACATTACAGGAAAAAAGAGAATTGAATACTTCTTTTTTAAAACAAACTTCAATTGGCAGGCGTGATGCAAGAATAATTTATTTAGGCGTTGCTTACCATTTCGGAAAAACATTCAAAAAATCAACTGAAGAAAAGCTGCAGTTTGATAATAATTTATAAAAACCGCAGCTTCTTTGATCTCTGAATTTTCTGTAATATCCATAGTGAAATACTAAGCCAGATCATACTCAAACAAAATCCTGCAATAACATCGCTGGCAAAATGTACATGCAGATACACCCGGCTTAGGGCAATACACACTGCAATTAAAATAAAAAGCACCGATAATACCCATTTCCAGAAATTTGAAAGATTTGTTTTCCATATGATATAAGTCAGCAACCCAAAAAAAGTGAACGATGAAAATGAATGACCGCTCGGATAACTATACCCGATCACGTTTTGTGTAAGAGGCTGTAAAGGCCTGTGCCGATGAAAAATATCTTTTAATATAAAAAGAAGTCCAACACTGCTTAAGCCTATGGCTGCAACGCTGATTGAATGAAATGTGTTGCGTTTGTAAAATAAAAAAAATGCGGCAAGCAAAATATAGGCTGGTAAAAGAAATTTAGTAGAACCAAAGAATGTGAAAAGCAACATAACATTGGTTGTTCCGGGAGTTATGTATTGTGAAAGCATTTTAAATACTGCAACATCAAATGTGCTTTCCTGATCAAGCACAATTTCATCAGTGATACGCCAAAAAATAAAAACAGTTAATAAAAAAAGAGTGATAGCCATCAACAGTCCCAGCGTAATACCTTTTGCCTTTTTCTTTATCTGTTGTGTTGGTTGATCCACGTTTAATAAAAGCTATAAGTTACGCCAGGTAATAGTTTCCCGTACAATGGCTGAATGTTAAATGAAAACGCACCTTTCTTTTTTCTTACCGGTTTTACAGGTTGTTTAATTTTTATATAACGGTGATAATTGTTCACCACCTGCCTTCCGCTTAAAATACCTAAGGCTGCTCCAACCAAAACATCTGTGGGCCAATGTTTATTTTCTGTTAGCCTGCTTATACCTACTAAGGTTGCAAAGCTGTATGAAAAAATTGGTATCCAGGGATGGTTCCTGTATTCCATTGCATATACAGTAGCTGCTGCAAATACGGCAGTGGTATGGCCTGAGGGAAAAGAAGAATTTGATGTGTTGGTATAAAATGGTCCATGAAAAACAGGACTGGGTACATCTTTTTGCGGATTAATATAATCGGGCCGCTGCCTACCGGTTAAAAACTTTAGCACAGTTTCTATTGCCCCGGCAGTAATATATGCTTGAGTTGCAAGAAAGGCAGTTGATTTTATTTTTTCATTTTTAAAAATAAACCCATAAGAGGTGAGCGCAGCTATAGTATATATTTCGTACATTCCTCCAAAGCTGGTTATAAAATTACTTGCCGATGAAACTCCTTTGTTTCCTTTTGCAAGACCAACAAAAAATTTACTTACGGGTTTATCAACAAATGATAAACCTATAACCCCGGCGCCAAATATGGCAGTATTTCTCCAGTCTTTTTTTGTTGCATGAAATGGGTAAGTTGCCTGCTGCTTAAAATCATTGCCTAATAAAACAAAATAATTATGAAGTGTAAACCTGGTTGAATCGTTATAGACGCTTGGTGCGGTGATATTATTCTTGCCCTTGTTATCCTGTTTAATTTCTTTTATGCTTAAACTATCAAGTTTTTTTACAAGCGTGTCTTTTTGAGAAAAGACAATAGCAGGAGTTAAAAACGTTATCAAAACCAATAATCTCAATTTGTATTTCATATAGTATATCTTAATTTTTTATTACCTAACAAAGTATACCTTTTTTCGTTTTTAAAAAATTATATGAGAAGAATTGGGAAATAAAGAATACAGATCAGTCTTTTTTTACAACAAGCACCTGAAAAGTACCCGGGATCATTTTACGCCTTGCTCTTGGGTTTTGCGGGTCGGCAGGTTCCATTTCTGCCGCAGGCAAAAACAAAGCATGTGTTTTTTCATCTATAGTAATTGTTCTTGCACCTGGTTTTGTTGTAACGGTTTCCTGTACTTTAAATTCATTCGCTCCTTTTTCTTTTATTACAGTTATATTTCCTTCACCATTAGAAGTAAAGATTAAATTAGTTTTCGCATCAAACGCAACGCCATCACAACCATCACCTATTGGCAGCTTATCCACGATCTTCCCGTTTCCGGCATCAATAACCATTAATAATTTATTACAACCTGCAAATAATCTTTTTGTTTTTGTATCAATCTTTAATCCTGTCGGTCCATCTCCCGGCGCAATTGACCAATGATTTTCTACGGTAAAATTCTTTATATTAATTACAGCAATTTCATTTTTATCTTCAAGATTAACATACAATTTTCCGGCTTCATCAGAAATGGATTCCTCAGGTTTACCTCCAAGAGAAATAGTTGCTACAACCTTATCAGTTGCTGCATCAATAACGCTGAGATCGTTACTGCGTCCATTACAAGTAATGATTGTTTTGGTAAAAGGCTCATAAAAAATTGCATCCGGATTTACTCCGGTAGGTATTTGCGTTAATATTTGGTTTGTTTTAAGATCAAATACCGTAACGTTATTTAATCTTCCGTTACTGGTATATCCTTTATTCAGATCATTATCAAAAGCAATTCCATGAACGCCGGTAGTATTGGGAATTACACCAAGTGAATCACCTGTTTTTTCATCAAGGATATTTACCTGTGTGCCATGCGAAACATATAATTTATTATTGTTTACAGCAATGTAATCCCAACCGCCGCCACTGGCAATATGGAATGTTTTTACAACATTGTATTCAGTTTTATTTTGAGCAGATGCAGAATATAAAAATACAGCACCACATAAAAACACGGAAATACTTTTTAGCATAATAATTTTTTTAATTAGAGAACAATTTAGTTCTTAAATCTGAAGAAAAATTGAAGAGGAAGTTAAAGAAGATAATTAAATTCAATCTTATTGATTTATTTTAATATTTTTTCCGCAACTTCTTTTCCTGATTGCAATGCCGCTTCCACCGTTGCATTGGAATCTTTATCGAGTGCTTCGCCAGCAAAAAATAATGTGTTTGCAACAGGTGTGGCTAATATTTTTTTTGCTGCCGCAGATGTAGTAGTGTTATAAGAATATGCCCCTTTGCTAAAAGGATCAGCGATCCAGTTATGAATGTGTGAAGCTTTAAGATTTTTCTGTAGAATTTCTGTATCAATAGCAAAGATAGAAGATAGCGAATGCAGCGCTTGCTGCAGAATAATATCATCATCAGCATTCACTAATTCGTTTGCTTTTGGCCCTGCAAGCCAGCCTGTAAGTATCGGTGTTTTATCCGGCAATTGCGACCACCATGTTGGTATTTTTTCTTCAGAAAAAAGAAAGAAGAGATCTTCTGCTTTTCTGCATTCACCGGTTTCCCAAAAAGCATGAGTGAATTCCATAACAATTTTAATAACTCCTCCATAACCAATTTGTTTTGCTGCTTCAGTAACCAGAGGCAATGAAGGATCAAAGGAAATGCCTGCGCCATTTTCTTCTCCTGTTAATAATAGTGGCGGTATAGTAAGGATAACTTTGCCTGAAAAATAGGAGTCATTTTGTTTGGTTATCACTTCCACATCCTCATCTTTCCATTTTATTTTCTTTACAATAGTTGACAAATGAATGCTGCATCCATTTTGCAGGCAATTATTTTTTAGATGGTCAAGCAGAAGCCCATAACCGCCTTCAATTCTGTACTGCTTATCTTCTTCTTTCTGCCATTCTTCTTTTAAAGCCAATGAACTTGCATAGTTAATATCTGCGGCATCATATCCTTCAATATATTGCTGAAGTGAATTTTTCATTTCACTATATTTTGCATCATCAAAATATTTGTCTAAAAATGCAGTAATACTAATATCGTGATCGAGCTCTTTTAATTTTTTCATTAGCTGCTCTGCATGTTCAATAAAATCTTCTCTTTTTTTAAGCCCGTCATTTTTTAGTTGCCATAACGCTCCATCAGTTTCATAATATTTTATTCCTGCTTCCTTCAGCAAACATATTGTTAAGGGTAGTTTACCATGAATAAATTCTGCTCCTGCTTCTACAGGTTTTGAGAATCCTTTTTTGATAAGTGTATGTACACGTCCGCCAACACGGTCTCTTGCTTCAAGAATGCAGACTTTCTTTTTTGCATCGCATAAAATTTTTGCAGCCATTAAGCCTGCTGCGCCAGCACCAACAATTATTACATCAAATTTTTCCATGCCTAAAGCTTCTGCAATTATTTTGCCAGAACATTTTCTCTTTATCTTCATGTAATCTATAATCAATCAAAATGAAAAAATATATTCTTCTTATTATACTGTTCTCTGAAATTAATATCCTGGCAACAGCACAGCCATTTGATCCTTCATTATTTAATAGCATGAAGTGGCGAATGATTGGTCCACACAGGGGAGGAAGAACAGTTGGCGCAACAGGTATTCCGCATCAACCCAATATATTTTACATTGGTGTTAATAACGGTGGCGTATGGAAAACGACAGATTATGGAAGAACATGGTTTCCAATTTTTGACGGGCAATCCACTGGTTCTATTGGCACAATTACCGTAGCGCCTTCCAATCCTGATATTATTTATGTGGGAAGCGGAGAAGGGCTTCATCGTCCCGATCTTTCTACCGGTAATGGCATTTACAAATCTACCGATGCCGGAAAAACCTGGATGCACCTTGGCTTGCAGAACGGGCAGCAAATCCCTAAGATCGCTGTTGATCCAAAAAACCCCGACAGGATTTTTGTGGCCGTATTGGGTCATCCTTATGGGCCCAATGAAGAACGTGGAATTTATCGTTCCACTAATGGCGGAAAAACTTTTGAAAAAATTCTTTACAAAGATGAAAACACCGGGGGCGATGATGTAACTATTGATCCGCATGATCCGAATATTATTTTCGCTACGTTATGGGAATCCCGTGAAGGTCCCTGGGAAAACGGCGCATGGTCCGGTACAGGAGGCGGCATTTATAAATCAACCGATGGCGGTACAACGTGGAAAAAATTGTCTAAGGGTTTACCTGAAAATCTGGTGCAGGCACATATTGCCATTGCGCCATCTTCTTCTTCTATTATTTATGTTGCCATAGGCACTACAGAACCGAATGATTATGGAACAGGTAAAGGCATGGGCATTTACCGCTCAGATGATGGAGGAGAAAACTGGAAGAAAATATCTGATGATGGAAGACCAGAAGCAAGAATTGGTGGTGGTGATGTTCCTGAATTAATGGTGGATCCAAAAAATTCTGAAATAGTGTACAGCACCAGCATTGTTGTTTGGCGGTCTGTTGATGGAGGCAAAACCTGGACAGGCATACGCGGTGCACCGGGCGGCGATGATTATCAAAATATCTGGATCAATCCGCTTCAACCAAACATCATGCTGGTGACGGGTGACCAGGGCGCAATCATTACTGTAAATGGCGGACAAACATTTTCTTCGTGGTACAACCAACCTACTGCGCAAATTTATCATGTAAGTACTGATAATGCTTTTCCATACAATGTTTATGGAAGCCAGCAGGAGAGTGGCTCTGTAGGAATTGCAAGCAGAAGCAATGATGGTCAAATAACTTTTCATGAATGGCATCCTGTAGGTGCACAGGAATATGGTTATGTAGCTGCCGATCCTTTAGACCCAAATATTATTTATGGCGGTAAACTTTCAAAATATGATAAGCGAACAGGACAGGCACAAAACATTGCACCTGAAGCTGTGAAAAGTGGTAAGTATCGTTTCTTAAGAACAGCTCCCGTTTTATTTTCTCCTGTTGATAAAAAAACATTATTCTATGCAGGAAATGTTTTGTTTAAAACTTTGAATGGTGGAAAAGACTGGCAGATCATCAGTCCTGATCTCTCAAGAGAAAGCTGGGATATCCCCGCCAGTGTTGGTATTTACACATCTGATGAATTAAAAAAGATGCCAAGGCGTGGTGTAATATATACCGTTGCTCCTTCAGCAAAAGATATAAATACCATTTGGTGCGGAACAGATGATGGTTTGATCCATCTTACAAAAGATGGCGGTAAAACATGGAAGAATGTTACACCTCCTGTAATTACTTCATGGAGTAAAATATCATTGATGGATGCATCTCATTTTGATGTGAACACTGTCTATGCAGCTGTTAATCGCATTCGTTTGGATGATATGCATCCGCACATTTATAAAACAAAAGATGGCGGTAAAACATGGAAAGAGATTATAAATGGTTTGCCTGATGATCCCATAAATGTAGTGAGAGAAGATCCTGTTCGCAAAGGTTTATTATTTGCAGGAAGTGAAACAGCAGTTTATGTATCATTTGATGATGGTGAGCATTGGCAATCTTTACGGCTGAACATGCCTGCAACTTCTATCCGTGATCTTATTATTAAAGATGATGATCTTGTAATTGGCACTCATGGAAGAAGCTTTTGGATATTGGATGATATAACTCCGTTGCGCCAGTTAACCCTGCCTGACCGGCAGGCAGGGAATCAACTTGTAAATCAATCTGTAATTCTTTACAAACCTGCAAATGCATACAGAGTAAGATGGAATATGTGGACAGATACTCCTTTACCGCAGGAAGAACCTGCAGGAGAAAATCCTTCTGATGGCGCTATCATTGATTATTATTTAAACGGTAATGCAAAAAATGTATCGTTGGAAATCCAGGATGCAAAAGGAAATATTGTTCGTAAATATTCCAACACAGATACAATGTATAAAATTCCTGATGTAAATATTCCGCTGTATTGGATACGTCCGCAACAAATTTTATCTTCAGAAAAAGGCTCACATCGCTTTTTATGGGATATGCGTTATACACCGTTAAATGTTCCTCCATCTTATCCCATAAGTGCTGTATATAAAAATACGGCACCTTCTGAAACATCACCATGGGTAATGCCGGGAACATATATTGCGAAGTTAACAGCAGAGGGTAAATCCTATACTCAGTCTTTCACTGTGAAAATGGATCCAAGAGTAAAAACATCTGTAAAAGATCTTCAGCAACAACATGATATTTCGCTAATAGTTTACAGAGATCGTCTTCAAATATTGAATGCTTTAAATGAGGTTCGTGATCTTCGCAGAAAGATAAAAGAAAAACTACCTGATGCAACGGGTGCAGCAATAACAGATCTTAATTTATGCGATGCACAGGCAGCAGCATTGGAAGCAAGTCCGCAAGTCAGCAAGCAGCAAAGCTTTGGAAGGTTAAATAATTCACTTGCTTCTGTCTTTAATATTCTCCAGGAAAGTGATATGCCTGCAACATCACAAACTATTGCAGTTGCAAAGCAAGCGGAGCAATCTTTTAAAACTTTATGGGCACAATGGTTAGAAGTAAGGAAGAAAATAAAAGCTTGTCTGGGTGAAAAGTAGATAACAACCTTTGCGATCCCACTTTAACGGGAGAAGCAATCTCATATTGGTGAATGTAATAGTAGATTACTTCGTCGCTTCACTCCTCGTAATGACGTTTATTTATTTAGCTGCAAACATTTTTTGTGCAACTACCATATATTGTTTTCCGAGCTTCCGGAAGTTGTTTGATTATTGCTATTGCAGGAAATTAAAAAGCCACAGAATATTGCAACAGAGGTAACTATTTTTTTTATATTCTTTTATTTTCAAAAGCTATGCCTAAGGTTGTAATTTTTCTGCTTACATTTTTTATCTTGCACAAATGAGAAAGCCTGAAGATACGTATCGCCATAAGGGACTGAGGAAAAAGCTGATTGATTCAATAAGAGACAAAGGAATTACTGATGAGAATGTATTGAATGCTATGATGAATATTCCACGTCATTTTTTCTTAGATACTGCGTTGCAGGATATTGCTTATCAGGACAGGGCTTTCCCAATTGCTGAAGGACAAACGATTTCACAACCATATACAGTTGCTTATCAAACGCAGTTATTGCAGGTTAAGCAATATGATAAAGTTTTGGAAATTGGAACGGGCAGCGTTTACCAGGCAAGCGTTCTGGCAGAAATGGGAGCACAGGTATTTACTATCGAGCGACAAAAAAAGCTTTATGAAAAAAACAAAAATTTCATTTTTAAATCAAAATATCCCAACATAAAGTTTTTTTATGGCGATGGTTTTGAAGGATTGCCAACCTATGCGCCTTTTGATAAAATAGTTATAACTGCCGCAGCGCCGTTAATTCCTCCTAAATTAATTGAACAACTAAAGCCCGGTGGTAAAATGGTTCTTCCGCTTGATGAAGGAAAATACCAACGTATGCTTCGCATAACTAAAACTGAAGAAGGTTACGAAGAAGAAGCTTTTGAAAATTTTTCGTTTGTGCCAATGCTTAAGGGGAAGAGTT
>JADGPX010000249.1 GCA_017882215.1 Chitinophagaceae bacterium
TAACCGCTTATTACTTACTTATGCCCATGTTGATGATGACCGCGGACCAATTGGTGATAATTTTCCCCGTGTTCAATTATTTGACGGGTCAGCCGGTACAATAAACATTGGCTCTGATAATAGCTCTACTATTAATTTGCTTACACAAAGAAATTATAATTTGCTTGATATATTTAAATTTAATGTTGGTAAGCACAGTATTTCAATCGGTACTGATGATGAATATAATAAAGTATACAATGCTTTTATTCAAAACACCTTTGGCAATTATCAGTATTCTACAATAGCTGATTTTATGACCAATGCAAAACCAAGAACTTATAGTGTTGGTTATTCTTTATTAGATAACAATGGAGATGCAACCCAATCCGCAGCTGCATTTTCAGTATTAAGACTGGCAGGTTTTATTAATGATGAGTGGAGGCCAAATGAAAATCTTACAATAAGTATGGGGATAAGGGCAGATAAAACTACATTTATTACTGACCCTGCAACTGATGCATTTACTAATGATAGTGCACTCGCAAAATTTTCACAATACTACGATCTTCATGGAGCAAGATCAGGTCAAAAACCCAAGATCCCGGTTTCTATTTCTCCAAGATTAGGATTCTCGTATAAAGTTCCTGGTGAAGGTGTTATTATCCGTGGTGGAATCGGTTACTTTACCGGACGTATACCTCTTGTATGGCCTGGTGGAATTTATAACAGTAATGGTAAATACCAGGGTGGTTTTACTGCAAGCAGTGCTCAAAACACAAATGCATTAAATACAATTCGTTTCAGACCTGACCCTAACGGTCAATGGAGATCTTCTGATGTTGGGATAACAATAAGCAAAGGAGGATTAAATTTAATTTCTAAAGAATTCCATGTACCGAAAGTATTCAAGGCATCATTAGGCTTTGATAAGCAATTAGGCAACGGCTGGATTGCAACTGTAGAAGGTTTAGCAACAAAAAATATAGTTGAAACATACTATACTAACATAAACATTCTTCCTCCTATTGGAGTATCTGTAGGACCGGGAAGCAGAAATGTTTATCCAGCTCCCAACACGCTTCCAATCACTGCTGCAGGAACTAACCCTTATGATAATGCTATCTTATTATCAAACGCACCAGCACCAAGAGGTTTTGGCTATGACCTTACTTTAGGTATTCAAAAACTATTTAAAAAGGGGTTTTCATTTAGCGTAAATTATACAGCCGGTGATGCTATTGTGTTACATGAGCCTACAAGTTCAGTAAACCTTTCTCAATGGAGTTTTGTAGAAACTGTTAATGGTAGAAATTATATAACACGGTCAACTTCTGATTTTTCTTTAGGTAGCAGAGTTTTTGCTTATGCAAGTAAGAAATTTACTTATGCAAATAAATTACTTTCAACTACAATTACGCTGGTATTTACCGGCCAATCGGGTCAACCGTTTAGTTATACTTATGCCACTGGCTCGCCTGTAAGAGATTTGACAAGTTCAGGAAACGATCTGATATACATTCCTACACCATCTGAATTACAAGGCCAAACATTTTTAAGCAATACAACAGGTTCCCCTGCCGTTACATATACACCGCAGCAACAAAAAGATGCATTGGAAGCCTATATTCAAAACAATAGTTATTTAAGTAAACATCGCGGAGAGTTTGCAGGCAGAAATGATTCAAAATTACCATTTACATCAATTCTTGATCTTAGCCTTAAACAGGATGTGAACATAGGCGTAGGTAAAAGAAGATATCAATTCCAGGTTGGTTATGATATATTTAACTTTACCAATATGATCAATAGAAATTGGGGCAGAACCTATTTTGCAAGTTTCGATGATCTTACACCTGTTAGCTTCGCAGGCTATGTATCGGCTACAAATCTTACACCCCAATATAGGTTTACTCCTACCTTTAGTCAACCTAATACAGATACTTTTATAAGTACCACGAGTTCACCAAGCTTTAGTGCTCGTTGGACAAGCCAGGTTACTTTGAGATTTAATTTCTAAAAAAATTTTTAAACAATTTTAAAGGTCCTCCCTGTTTAGGGAGGACCTTTTTTTTAGAGCATAATTTGTTGAAAATAGAAATTCAATTATTTTATTTCCTTTGTTAAATAAAACTGTTATGCGTAAAGGATTCTTATCCATCTTCACTACTCTATTATTTATTAAGTTTTTTCAGCAGTGCATAGGAAACCACTTCTGAAATACAGGTTCTTTCAATGGGAAGGCTTTTTTATTTTACTTATTACATTAATTATTTTTCTTCCACCCCCATTTTAAAAATTCAGGAAATGCTTTTGCCCAGGTAGCAATATCATGTTTGCCATCTTTTAATTCCAGGTATTTAATATCCCTGTGCCTATCATAGCCTTTTAAAACCAATTCATCAATAAGGCTTAGTGTATCATCTATAGCATCAATAACTCCATTTCCGTTTCTGTCTGCTGTTTCATCTTTGGTTCCTGTTTCAAAAAAGAATTTAAGCCAGGGATAAAAGCCTCCGTTACGAATTTTCATGTGCATAATTCTATGAATGTTTTCATCAAACAAAATATCATGCTGGCTTACGGTCCGCCACCATAAAGAGCTGCTGAATAATCCAGCCTTAGTAAATTCTCCCGGATTATTCCATACAATATCCAGTGCACTTAATGCACCTAAAGAAAATCCGCAAATTGATTTTTCTTTAAAAGAAGAAATTAAATATGTCTTTCTTACAAAAGGCAATAACTCATCAAAAATAAATTGTTGATAAGCTTCTGCTTTTGTACCTCGTCCCTTATAATCAAGAACATCTGTTGTGCCATATTCATTTTTTCTATCTTTTCCGCAATGTATACCTACGCATAATAATGGTGATATAGAATTGTTTTGATATAAATCTTCTAAAATATTTTCGAAATCCCCACCTGATTGTCGGGCAGGCCCGCCCGGATGACATGGTCGGACGGGCATTTCAGAAAGATTTTGTCCATCATTTATCAGGAGTAAACTTATATCAGACTGATTTAAAACATTAGTGGGTAAATAAATATCCAGTGTAACTTCCCTATCAAGATAAGATGAAAATAAAATATGATTTTCAGTTAAAATCCCGGCGATCTTTTCTGTTTTCATAAGTTTCAAAAATAAGCAAAATCTACAGGTGTCCTACACCTTAAAGGTGTAGGACACCTGATTATTAATTTGTTTTATTGAGCATGAAAAAATATATTTGAATTGGCTTGAAATTTTTACACCTACTGATTTGTCAATCACAAATTATTCATCATGAAAAAAATCGGAGTTTTATTTGGAAGAGAAAGAAGTTTTCCGGATGCGTTTATTGAAAGAGTAAACAGTAAAAATATTAAAGGAATAACTGCAGAAGCAGTTAGTATTGATAAAGTAATACAGGGTGAGCCAAGTGGCTATGCGGTAATAATTGATCGCATATCACAGGATGTTCCTTTTTATCGTGCCTACTTAAAAAATGCAGCGCTTACCGGCACGGCTGTGATAAATAATCCATTTTGGTGGAGTGCAGATGAAAAATTTTTTAATAATTGCCTGGCTACAAAAATTGATGTGCCTGTTCCAAAAACAGTTATTCTTCCATCAAAGGAATTGCCAGCCGATACAACAGATCAGTCATTTGCCAACCTTACTTTTCCATTAGACTGGAACGGCATTATTAATTATATCGGATTTCCTGCATACATGAAACCCTTCGCCGGTGGAGGTTGGAAGAATATTTATAAAATAAAAGATATGGATGATCTTTTTAGAAAGCATGGAGAAACAGGTGAATTGGTTATGATGCTTCAGGAGGAAATTATTTTTGATGAATATTACAGGTGCTATTGCATTGGAGGAAAGTATGTGCGCATAATGCCTTATGAGCCACGTAATCCGCATCATTTAAGATATGTTGCAGATTTTAAACCTTCAGCAGATCGTTTAGCTTTAATGGAAGACATTGTTTTGAGAATTAATAAATATTTAGGGTACGATTTTAATACCGTGGAACTTGCATTACGGGATGGCGTACCTTATGCAATTGATTTTTGCAATCCTGCACCTGATGCGGAAGTAACCAGCGTAGGGCAGGAAAATTTTGATTGGGTAGTTGAAACTGCTGCCACTTTCGCCATTGAAAAAGCAGAACAACAGGATGATAAAAAAGATAATCTTACATGGGGAGAATATGTAAAGCGCAGCGCTGCTAAAAAAACTTTATTAAAGAAAAAAGACAGGAGGAAGTGATGAGTGATGAGTGA
>JADGPX010000250.1 GCA_017882215.1 Chitinophagaceae bacterium
GCAGAAATAACGATCCTGAGAGGGAATGAACAAAGACATTTTACAATTATCCGTGATATGATACCGCTTTACAGTCTTGATGCGGCTTATATGATAACTGGCAGTGTTGGTTATATACGGTTAAATAAATTTTCTGAAACTACTTACAAAGAATTTATGGATGCAACATTAAAGTTGCAAAAGCAGGGAATGAAAAGTATGATACTTGACCTAAGAGATAATGGCGGAGGCATCTTAACCCAGGCAACCAATATTGCTGATGAATTTTTAGACCAGGATAAACTTATTACATACACTGAAGGTGCACATTCACCTAAAAAAGAATATCGTTGCGGGAAAGAAGGCATTTTTGAAAAAGGAAAACTGGTTGTACTTGCAAATGAAGGCTCCGCTTCTGCCAGCGAAATTTTGATCGGGGCATTACAGGATTGGGACAGAGCCACTATCATAGGAAGAAGAACATTTGGTAAAGGATTGGTGCAGGAACAATATGAGCTAAGCGATGCTTCAGGTTTGCGATTAACGGTTGCAAGATATTATACTCCGCTGGGGCGCAGCATACAAAAATCTTATAGCGCAGGAATTAAAGTTTACCAGGAGGATATGATAAACCGTATACATGATGGAGAACTATTGTACTTCGATTCCATAAAACATACAAACGGTAAAGCATACAAAACAAAGTCAGGAAAAATTGTGTACAGCGGTGGTGGTATTACACCGGACATTTTTGTGGCATTTGATACTTCAGGATTTAATACAGAGATCAGGAAAGTGTACATAAAAGGTACCATCAATAAATTTGTTTATGGAAATTATCTTGCCAATAAAAATAAATTTACTACCTACACATCCCCCATACAGTTTGAAAAAAATTATTCAATTGATGAGGCTACATGGAACAGCTTTAAAGCCTTTGCAGTTAAGGATTCTATTAATATGAACATGGTTGGCGGTAAGGGAAAAGCAGAACTTTCTAAACAAATAAAAATACTTACTGCCCGGCAGATATGGCGCAATGAAGGGTTGTATGAAGTAAGTAATGCTGAAGATGTTACAGTAAAAAAAGCCTTAGAAGTATTGAATAAATAATAATTTTATTAGAAGTTTACAATTATAATTTTTAATTTTAATACCTAAACTTAACCATCATGATATACTGTACACATTGCGGAAAAGAAATCCTTGCCGATAGTCAATACTGTCCATTTTGCGGCGCTCATGTGGACGTTGTAAACAAAACTGTTACTGAGCCTGTAAAAACAGAACAGGTAGTAACGAAACCTGTGAAAACGGAACGGGTAGTAACGGAACCTGTGAGAACAGAACGGGTTGTTACCGAACCTGTAGTAACCAATATTTACAAAGGCACTTCGGGCACACACAGGCATACTGAATTCTTTTTAAATCCTGGATTTTGGGGATCAGTTTTAGTTTTGGTTGGATTCTTTTTACCAATTAAAAATATCAGTGAAACCAATCTTTTAAATAGCGGCACAAGTCTTTTTAATATTGTTGATGAAATGGGTTCATCAGATCCTGCAGTATATCTTTATTTGGTGTTTCCTGTTTCAGCATTGGTGATATTAATACAAAGTTTAACGCACGCCATGCCTGCTTTTATCCCGATCATTTTTAAGATATTATCATTATTTTTCCTTGTATTATTTGCTTATGTAATTTTTAAAAATCCTGCTGAATATAATATACCAACAAATGATATGAGTGCTTTATTTCCATCCATTGGTTTGGGAGTATGGGCTACTGTAATCGGCACAATTTTAATGCTGTTTTATAAAAAATACCGCAGAGTAGAAAGAAGAATTGACAGAGTGGATCGGGTAGATGAAAAAGTATAATTTTTTTTAGCAGAATAAATTCCTCTTGCCGTTGACAATAAGTTAACGGCAATTGTTTGTATACCCTTTTATTTACCTTTGCACAAACTATTTTATGTGGCTTAATAACATCCTTGAAACCATTGGCAACACTCCTCTTATTAAATTAAATAAGATCACCAAAGATCTGCCCTGCACTGTATTGGCAAAGGTTGAATATTTTAATCCCGGCAATTCTATAAAAGACCGCATGGCATTAAAGATGGTTGAAGAAGCGGAAAAGTCAGGAAAATTAAAACCCGGAGGAACGATCATTGAAGGCACATCAGGCAACACAGGCATGGGTTTGGCGCTTGCAGGTTGTGTAAAAGGATACAAATGCATTTTTGTTACTACTGATAAGCAATCAAAAGAAAAAGCTGATATATTAAAAGCTGTTGGCGCTGAAGTCATTGTTTGCCCTACCAATGTTGAGCCGGAAGATCCAGGAAGTTATTATTCTGTTGCTGCAAGACTGGCAAAAGAAATTCCCAATTCATTCCACATGAATCAATATGATAATCCTGCCAACAGTCTTGCTCATTATGAAACTACAGGACCTGAAATTTGGGAACAAACGGAAGGTAAGATCACTCATCTTGTTATAGCAACAGGAACCGGCGGCACTATAACAGGCACAGCAAAATATCTTAAAGAAAAAAATCCTGCCGTAAAAATATGGGCTGTTGATGTGTATGGTTCCCTGCTTAAAAAATTTCACGACACAGGTGAGATTGATATGAATGAAGTTCACCCTTACATAACCGAAGGCATCGGCGAAGATTTTGTGCCTGCCAATTATGATATGAGCCTGATAGATAAATTTGAATTGGTTAATGATAAAGACGGCGCTGTAATGGCAAGACGAATATCTAAGGAAGAAGGAATATTTGTGGGATACAGTTCAGGCAGCGCTTTGCAGGCTATAATGCAATTAAAAAATGAATTTAAAAAAGATGATATAGTTGTTGTGGTTTTCTGCGATCATGGAAGCCGTTATGTAGCAAAAATTTATAATGACCAGTGGATGATGGAAAGAGGTTTTTTAGATGTAAAAACCTTTAAAGACCTGGTAAGCGGACGTGGCGCAAAACCTTTGGTTACTATTGACCCCAAACAAACAGTTGCTGAAGTTATTGAGCTTATGAAGAAATATGATATTGAAAATGTACCGGTAATGAATGCCTGCCAGACCGATAACGGGCTGGGCGAAGGCATTATCGGCTCACTTAGTGAAAGCGGTTTATTTAAAAAGATATTATCCAACCCTGAAATAAAAGATCAGCAGGTGCAAAGTGTGATGGAAAAAGCGTATCCTGTTGTGCCGTTTGATACCCCTGTTGAGCGGTTAAGCAATTTAATTTCAAAAGAAACAGGCGCAGTATTAAGTAAAGATGATAGCGGCAATTATCATATCGTTACCAAGTATGATATTATTCAAAGCCTGGCGAAATAATACACTTTATTTACCTTACTTTTGTTGGCAGCAAGCCTGCAAAAGCCTGCTACGAAACACTAAAAAAAAATGAGACACACTGTTGTAATGCTTTTTTGTTTGTTTGTCACAGGAAGTATCACTGCCCAAACGGATAGTATCGCTCCACCAAAAGATAACCTGGCAAAAGATGCTATGCTACCGGGGAAGATCTACCGGATGCACCCCAAATACCAGCTTCCGGCAGCGGGAGTAACTATCATTTTATCGACCATGGGTTTTCATGCGCTGGATGAGAATGCCCGTATGTCGGAAGCAGATGTGAAGAAATTGAACGTAAATGATATCAATGCGTTTGACAGGCCAACGGCTTTACTCAATCCTTCAGGTTTTGCCAATGCCGTCAGTAAAGGCCAGTTCTTTTTGAATTTTTCTTTGGTAAGTCCGGTAGTACTGGCATTGGATAAACACATGCGTAAAGACTGGATGGACCTGCTTACTTTATACCTTGCCTCACAAGCAGTTGACAATATGCTTTATTTCGCAGCCATAGCTACTGTACGAAGACCGAGGCCACTGGCCTATGATACGCTGCTTTCTCTTGCCGGGAGAACAGGTATTGGTATGAGTAAATCTTTTTTCAGCGGGCATGTTTCTTTCAGCGCCACTGCCACTTTCTTTGCAGTGAAAGCGTATACGGATTATCACCATATCAAAGGATGGCCAAGACTGTTATTATATAGCGCAGCCGCGGTTCCACCAATCCTTGTAGGTTATTTTCGTGTAGAGTCCGGAAGGCATTTCAAAACAGATGTGATTACCGGTTTCATTTCCGGTGCCGCTTCAGGCATACTGGTTCCCGAATTGTTCCGTAATAAAAACAAGGAAAAGAAGAACCATGTTTCACTTACCCCATATTATATGC
>JADGPX010000251.1 GCA_017882215.1 Chitinophagaceae bacterium
ATTCTCACCTGCCCAATAATATTTATATCCATTTGTTTTATCTATTAAAGGTAACCAGTTATGGCAAGTGAATGTGATAAAGAAAGTTCCATCATCAAAGGGAATAGTTTGCTGAACGGGCATCTATAAAATTATAAATTTTATACTGCATAGCACGCAACGTCCCTAAAGGAGACGTTGCTGAGAATGAGATATGAAAGAGGAAGAATTTATGATACTTCGAATAGTTTAAAAAGTGTATAAAACTTTTAGATATTTTCTTTCTGTTATTTCCTTTTGAATATATATTATTCCCGTTTGCATTTATTTGTTGAACTTAGAACATAGTTAAAATATTTAAGCGGGTATTTATGATAAAACAACGGATAAAAATTTTAAGTGTTTTTTTGTTGTTAACTTTTAGTTTTCCTTCTAAAATATTTGCGCAATTATGCCAGGGCAGTCTTGGGGACCCGGTAGTCAATATCACGTTTGGCGCTGGTTCTAATCCGGGTGCGGCATTAAATAATATAAATAGTTATACCTATTTTCCCGCCGATTGTCCCAACGATGGAAGTTATACCATAGCCAATTCTACAAGCAATTGTTTTGGTTTTACCTGGCATAGTGTATCGGAAGATCATACTCCCGGCGATGTGAATGGGTATATGATGGTTGTAAATGCATCATTTAACCCGGGAGATTTTTTTGTAAAAACAGTTGACGGACTATGTCAGAATACTACCTATGAATTTGCTTCATGGATATTAAACATATTAAAACCAAATGCATGCAATGGTGTGGGAATTAAGCCAAATATTACTTTTAATATTGAAACAACTTCCGGTACTGTCCTGCAATCTTATCAAACAGGTGATATCTCAGCCACGAATTTCCCCGAATGGAAACAGTATGGATTCTTTTTTTCAACAACTGCGGGAATAAATTCGGTTGTATTAAGAATGACCAATAATGCTCCCGGCGGATGTGGAAATGATCTTTTATTAGATGATATTACTTTTCGTGCCTGCGGCCCTTTAGTTACTGCAAATATCAGCGGATCACCCGATTCCGTTGATGTATGTACTGGTGATAATTCCATTTTTACCTTACAGGCAAATGTTTCTGCAGGGTACAATGACCCGGTGTATCAATGGCAGCTTAGTACAAACAATGGTGCTGCGTGGACGAACATTGCGGGGGCTACCAATACAACATACGTACGGCCATCTGTAACAACGCCTGGAATTTACCTGTACAGGTTTGCTGTTTCGGAACGAAGTAATATGAATATTTCTTCATGTTCTATTTTGTCTAATGTTATTGCTATAGGTGTAAATAAATATCCGGTAATTGCTGCGTCTAACTATGGTAGTTGTACAGGAGATACACTATCTTTTAATGCCAATGACGGAGTATTGTTTTCATGGACGGGACCAATGAATTTCACAAGCACTGCCCAATCTCCTTTTATTCCCAAAGCTGTACCGGGTAACAGCGGAACCTATTATGTAAATGTAACATCTGGCAAAGGTTGTATCAGCAGAGATTCCACTATAGCTTCAATAAACATTACACCTGTTGTAAATGCCGGCAGTGATACATCCGTTTGTGAAGGATCAGGTATTCAGCTAAATAGCACAGGTAATAATATAATATCATACCAGTGGAGTCCTGCCTCAGAAATTTCCAATCCAAATATTCCCAACCCCATAGCCTTTCCTAAACAAACTACTTTATATACTCTAACAGTTGCCAATAATGAATGCAAAGCATCTGACTCTGTGATGATAGTGGTGAATAAAAATCCAAAGGCTGATGCAGGACCTGATAAAGTCATCATTGACGGACAGTCTGTTGTTTTAAATGGCATTGCCAGTGGAACTGATGTTACTTATGCATGGACCCCGACTGAATATATGACGGCACCTGGAACGCTTACCCCTTCTGTAAAGCCACCCATTAATGAAATTTATACATTACATGTAATATCAAATAAAGGATGTGGAACTGCTACAGATAATGTACTGGTAAAAGTTTTTAAGAAATTATTTATTCCAAATGCTTTCACTCCTAATAATGATGGTATAAATGATACATGGTTTATAGAAACATTGGAAGCTTATCCTAATGCTGATGTTAAGGTCTTCAACAGGTTTGGTCAAATGGTTTTTGATAACCATGGAGTTAATAAACCATGGGATGGAACATTCAAAGGAATACTTCTTTCTTCCGGAGCTTACGCATACATTATAGATTTGAAAAATAATTCGCAACTAATAAGAGGTGTTGTGTTTATTATATTGTAAGCATTTCCAGGTGCAGATTTTGTTCTCTTACATTTTTATTTTTTCAGTTCTTGGCAACGTCTTCTTTAGGGACGTTGCGTCAGATTGTTTTAATTCTGTAATGTCATTAAAAGTAAGGATAGCGCCATTACTTTTGTGAAAATGTGTATTTAAAGCAATGTCTCCCTTCAGGCTTTGGCAAAGCCGTGACATTGCGTTTTGTTATAATAAATTTTATTCTATACCCAACTTCTTCGGCATGTGCCACAAGCTTAGAGAGAGAGAGACATTGATGGGAAGTAGAAAGTCCCCTCATCAAAGGAATAATTTGCTGAACGGGCATCTATAAAATTATAAATTTTATACTGCATAGCACGCAACGTCCCTAAAGGAGACGTTGCTGGGAATGAATGCAGGCAATGGTGGAGGAGTAAGAGTGATCAGATAGTAGTTTATTTTTTTTAACCAGCTTTTGATTCATTACTCAACATCGTTGCATTCACTTACTTGTGTGGTTAGTTTTTTATTCATCTTTTATTTAAGCGAACGATGTTGGTGAAAAACACCAACATCGGCGAAAAGATAAAATTTTTCTTAACGTTGATTAACAATAAACCAATGCTGGTTAACTATGTTTGTTCTTATGTAAGAATATTTTCGTAGCTCAAATTTTTGCCATGAGACAAATCATTACATTTTTTTCTATCATCTTTTTTTCTGTTCAGGCTTTTTCACAAAACGGAACGGTAAAAGGTGTGGCCTTTGATACATCAATAAACCAGGCTGTGCCAAACGCCACCATCACAGTGATGAAGAAAAAAGATTCTTCATTGGTTACATTCAGCATGGCGGATAATAATGGCAAGTTTGAATTGACTGAAATTCCGAATGGAGAATATCGCCTTCTTCTCACCCAGGTAAATTATCGCAACTCCAATAAGGTTTTTACAATTGACAATGAACACAAAAATGTTAACCTTGGCAATGTTGTTATGTATGATAAAAATAAAGTGCTGGATGAAGTAGTGATCGAAGCTCCGCCGGTAACATTGGTTGGCGACACTATACAATATAATGCAGGCTCTTTTAAAACCCAGCCTAATGCCAGTGTTGAAGATCTTTTGAAAAAACTTCCCGGGGTAAAAGTTGAAAAAGATGGTACGGTAAAAGCACAGGGAGAAAAAGTGCAAAAAGTTTTGGTAGATGGAAAAGAATTCTTTGGCAATGATCCCAAGATCGCTACAAAAAATTTACCTGCTGATGCAATTGATAAAGTACAGGTGTATGATAAATTAAGCGACCAGGCGCAGATGACAGGTTTTGATGATGGCAACAGTGAAAAAACGATCAACCTTAAATTAAAAAAGGATAAGAAGAAAGGTGCCTTTGGAAAAGTAAATGCAGGCGCGGGAACTGATGACCGATACCAGGGAAAGTTTAATGTAAATTCATTTAAAGGCGCAAGGCAAATGTCAGTGATAGGAATGGGTAACAACACAAATGCCGAAGGATTTTCTTTCATGGACATTTTAAATTTTACCGGCGCAATGAACCAGCTTAAAAATGGCGGTGGAGGAAATATCAATCTTACTATTGGTCCTGATGATCCACTGGCAGGCTTGCTGGGCGGCAACAATAGCGGAATCAACACTACATGGGGCGGTGGAATCAATTATAATAACATCATTGGTACCAAAACGGATTTCCAAAGCAATTATTTTTACAGCCGTTACAATCCACTTCGTAAAAGTAATATTCAGCGTCAATATTTTTTGCCTGCAAATCTTTATAAACAAAATTCTTACAGTGATAATGTAAACAATAATCACCGGCTGAACTTTAGCGCCGATTACCAGATAGATTCTTTTCGTTCATTAAAAATTTCGCCCAATTTCACTTATCAAAAAACAAGCAACAGAACCACTTCTGATTATAGTACCGTGTCTGA
>JADGPX010000252.1 GCA_017882215.1 Chitinophagaceae bacterium
TTGCTTTTAGTATTGTTTTCTTTGCCTTTAGTATGCTTTTTCTTGTTGTTAATTTGGTTACTACTTTAAATATTCGTGAAGTTTAGGTCATCAACTGTAAAAATTGATACGCAACGATACGCAACGATACGGTATGATACGATTTGATACAGTAAATTATCTAAACTAAAACCTAAATTAAAAGACATGAGTAGTAACATGCAAATTGTAAAAATCTGCGAGTATTGTTCAAAAGAATTTATAGCAAAGAAGACAACAACCAAATGCTGTTCTGATGATTGTGCGAAGCGATTTTACAAGCTTAATAAAAGAAATGATAAGATTGCTCAGGCAGAATTAAAAACTGAAATTAAGAGACAGCCGAAAGCTTTTATTACAGAAGCCGAAATAAGAGTTATTCAAACTAAACAATATTTAACTTTGAAAGAGGCTGCTGTTTTGTTGAATGTCTCTCCACTTACTTTGAGAAGATGGACTTTAGATGGGAAGATGAATGCAAATAAAGTTGGTAAGAAGTGGATGTTTGAGAAAATAAATTTAGGACTACATATCTTTAATTGAAGCGTAGGCATTTCCGTCCATGGCTTCCATGCCATATTGCAGGAGCCAGTGTTTTGCATTATCCAGTAAAAGATCTGCGGCATCCTGCTAGTTGCTATAGCTGGCATTTTGTATTAAGTTTGTTTATACATTGGCTATGCCTTATGAAATATTTACGCTTCATATTGTTCTTTGCTTTTTTTATCATTACCCGGGTATCAGTTGCACAACAAATAAAAGTAAATAATGATCCTCTCTTTATTAAAAACAAATCTGATTCCCTTAAAAGATTAATAACAGGAGCGCCGGACGATACTTTAAAGGTATTAAGGCTGATAGCGCTTTCCAACTTACATCAGGGGTTATGGCAATATGACATTTCAAAATTTGCCTCACAAATTTTGTCGCTTTCTGAAAAACTACATTTTACACACGGTATTGCATGGGCCAACGAGTTCATAGGGGGTATTTATCAGCTCAGAAAAGATTATAAAACTGCTATAAAGTATTATCAGCAGGCAATAGACCTTTCTGAAGCAGCAGGTAATTATCATTCTGAAAATGATGAATTTTATCCCGGGTTATTGAATATCTATTTTTACCTGGGAGATTATCCCGGTGCTATGCAAACCATCAGCAGGGAGATGACGGTTGCCGAAAAAACCAATAATAAAAGAAGGATCGCACATTGCAATAATATTTTTGGATACATTTATTTTAAACAGGAAAATTTTAATGAGGCTGAAAAATATTATAACCTTTATATCAATAACGCAAAGGAATTAAAAGATAGTGTACTGTTGGCTCATGCACTGGGCGAGATTGCAGATGTATATATCGCAGAAAAGAAATATACCCAATCAATTAATGCATTATTTACAACAATTCAAATTTGTGATCACTTATCAGATTATTCCGGTATCCAAAATATCCACATAGTTAATAAGGATCTATATAAACGCAAAGCTATCTTTCGCCTTGGCAAGACATACAAATTGGCGGGAGATTTACCCCGGGCGTTAGAATATTCATTGAATGCTATTCAATATGAACCTCATGTTAATTTAGAGGAATATGAACTTGCCAGTTATTATATCAATGCCGGGGATGTTTACAAGGAATTGAAAGAATATAAAAAAGCGATTGATTATCTAAGTTATGGTTTTACGCTTTCGGGTAAGATGGAACACCACGAGAATACAAGAGATGCTGCTGAATATTTATCCCAAACTTATGCATTGCAACACCGGTACGACAGTGCCTTTTATTTTTATCAACTCTTCACCGGCTTAAAAGATTCCATTGTAAATAATGAAACAAAAATGAAGATCGCCGGTATTCAGGGCCAATATGATATTGCAAAAAAAGATAAGGAAATTGCAAGAGAAGATAAGGAAATTGCAAGAGAACAACAAATAAGAAATATCCTGGTCGGCAGTTTTATTTTTTTGCTGATTGTAATTCTCCTCATCTACAACAGTTATCGTTTAAAACAAAAAAATAAATACCAGCAGGAAAATAACCGTCATCAAAATGAATTATTTAATGCGATCGTATCCACACAGGACCTGGAGCGCAAACGCATTGCACAGGATATACATGACAGCCTGGGTTCGGTGCTATCCGCAGCCAAATTAAAATTATCATCGCTGGAAGAGAGTAAAAAATTATTATCTGCCGATCAACAGGAAAAATACCAATCAACACTTGGTTTACTCGATGAAGCTTCTACAGAGCTTCGCAATATTTCGCATAATATAATGCCGGCAACTTTATCTAAACTGGGAATCGTGGCAGCATTACAAAACCTGATCGATAAGATATCTTCTCATGCAGGACTACAGATCAGTTTTACCGCACATGAATTTGAAGTAAGGATCGAAGAAACAGCCGAGATCAGTATTTACCGGATCATCCTGGAACTGATCAATAATATTGTAAAACATGCCGCAGCCAATAAAGTAACCATACAACTCATCAAATACCCGGCTTATATAAACCTGACCGTAGAAGACAATGGACGGGGATTTAATTACAACAAAGCAGCAGAAGAAAAAAAAGGGATCGGGTTGGGAAATATTTTTTCAAGAGTAGAATATCTGAAAGGAACTATTGATATTGATTCCTCTCCGGGAAAAGGCACTACGGTTATTATTGATATACCATACAAATCATGAGACTGATAAATACCAACAACTTGGTATAGGTATTGGTTTTGGAATGAATAAATTTGTCTGTTACATTTTCGCTATGCGTAAAATAAAATTGCTGGTTGCAGATGATCATAAAATTTTGCTGGAAGGTATTGTGTCCTTATTGCAAACTGAAGTATCATTTAATGTAGCGGCAACAGCAGGCAATGGATACGAGGTGATGGAACTGGTAAATAAAAATGACTATGATGTTTGTTTACTGGACATAAACATGCCCCTCATGGATGGGATAGAAGCAGCAAAGCTGATAAAGGCAACAAAGCCTGCTGTAAAAATTATCATGCTCACCACTTACAATGATAAAGAAATTATTTCTGAGTTAATTCATATCGGTGTCTCGGGATACCTGTTAAAAAACTCCGACAAATCAGAATTGGTGGAAGCCATCAATAAAGTAATGAGCGGCAGGTATTATTTCAGTGCCGAGGTGGAAGAGATCATTATGCAGGGAGTAGCAGAAAAGAAAAACACAGAGGTGATAGTATTAACTGATAGAGAAATAGAGATTATAAAGCTGCTGGGCAAAGAATATACCAATGAAAAAATTGCAAACGAACTCTATATCAGCTACCGCACGGTAGAAACCCACCGCAGGAATATCATGCAAAAAACCAAATCGCATAACCTGGCTGGTTTATTAAAACATGCGTACAGCAAGGGTTTTATGAAATAATCTCTTCTTTTAAGATTTTGGATATACCAATAAGTTGGTATATAAAAATACCGGGATGTTGGTATTGGAAGACTGTTATTTGAATAATAGTTTTGGAACGTACTTAAATTATTAATAATCAAAAAATACTATTATGAAAAAAAAACTTTTTAATAATGCATCCAAATTAATTATGAGTGCATTGTTGTTACCCTTTGTAATTACATCATGTAAAAAAAATACCGCTGATGTGGTACTATCTAATTCTAATGATGTTACTTCTTCTGCACAAGCCAGGCAAACAGGTCTTACAGAAGTGTCTTTGAAAGTAACAGTAAATGATGCAGGAAACAACATAACAAGTGATGGGCTGGGCGGCTATATTAACGGCACTCAAAATGTGCGGGCTATTATTGACGGATTGGGTAATTTCCTATTCAGTACCCAGGCATCTAGTAATCCTAAAACCGCTATAGTCAGATGGGTGAACTACAATTTCGGCTACCCCTACAATTTCGGCTACCCTTTATCGGCTTACCCTCCCCGGACTCTACCCGTAGATCATACAAAACCCTGCGACTTTGCAATGATCAAATCAAATTTACCTGGGTACTCTTTTACACCACTTCAAAGTCTTGCAGTAAATCATTCTGAATGTGTAACTCTTTTCGGAAGTTTTTCCAGCACAACAAAAAATTATCGAGTGAGCTTTCACAGAGGTCAGGAGGATGTAAGCACTAGTCCGACCGCCTTTGCAGTGGTAACACGAACAAGCATAAGTCCGGCTGTGTGGACTATAACTCCA
>JADGPX010000051.1 GCA_017882215.1 Chitinophagaceae bacterium
CTGCGCCTATTTATTAAAAGATATTCATCCCAATGAACTGGAAAAAGCATTGGATGAAATTAATAGCAAAGGTTATTATAATGCCGATGCAGGCAATATTAATTATCGGCGTCTGCTTATGTATGAGGATAAAAATGATCCCCTGTACATTACAGATAAGGAAAAACAATTTTTGCAATTGGTCTGCAAGGCCATGAGTAATAAACAGATTGCTGATGCAATGTCAGTGGCAGAAAGAACAGTTGATGGCTACTGTAGTAGCCTGTTTACAAAACTGGGGGTACACTCCAGAGTTGGGTTAGTGTTAGAAGCTTTAAAAAGGGATCTGGTAAAATTATGAGTGGTGAATAGTGAATGGTAAGTAGAAAATTACCCGAAGTGAATTAAAACAAAGCCCCACTCTTTTGAATGGGGTTTGTATTAAGGTTTTATTACTGCTTAATCTTCAACTTTTACTTTACCTTTTTGTTTTGCTATTACTTCTTCTGCTATATTATTTGGTGCAGGTGCATAATGGCTGAATTCCATTGTTGATGTTGCACGTCCACTGCTTAAAGAGCGAAGTTGTGTTACATAACCAAACATCTCACTCAAAGGAACTTTTGCTTTTATAACCTGAACACCATGCTTGCTGTCCATGCCTTCCAACATACCGCGGCGGCGGTTAAGATCGCCTGTTACATCACCCATGTATTGATCGGGAGTTAATACTTCCACTTTCATTATTGGTTCAAGCAAAACCGGTTTTGCTTTACGGCCACTCTCACGGTAACCTTGCTTAGCACACAGTTCAAAGCTCATGGCATCAGAGTCAACCTGGTGAAATGAACCATCAAATACTCTAACCTTCATGTTCGCCATCGGGTAACTTGCCAATACACCGGTTGTCATAGCCGTTGCAAATCCTTTCTGTATTGCAGGAACAAATTCTTTTGGAATTGATCCACCAAATAATCCATTAATAAATTGGAAATTTCCTTTTCCTTCTTTTAAAAACTCTTCATCAGCAGGTCCTATTTCAAATATAATATCAGCAAATTTACCACGACCACCGGTTTGCTTTTTTAATATCTCTCTGTGCTCAATTGTATTTTGGAAAGCTTCTTTATAAGCAACCTGCGGGGCGCCCTGGTTTATCTCAACTTTAAATTCACGCTTCATCCTGTCCACAATAATTTCAAGATGCAGCTCACCCATTCCGCTTAAAATAGTTTGTCCTGTTTCTTCATCTGTCTTTACTTTTAAAGTAGGATCTTCTTCAACAAGTTTAGAAATCGCCATTCCCATTTTATCAACGTCAGCCTGTGTTTTAGGTTCCACTGCAACAGAGATAACAGGCTCAGGAAATGTCATTGCTTCCAAAACAATAGGATGGTCTTCATTACACAAAGTATCTCCTGTTTTAATATCTTTAAAACCAACAGCAGCGCCAATATCGCCTGCCTCAATAAAATCAACCGGATTTTGTTTGTTGGCATGCATCTGCATAATACGTGATATTCTTTCATTCTTTCCGGTACGTGTATTCAACACATAACTTCCTGAATCTAACCTGCCTGAATAAGCACGGAAGAATGCAAGACGACCAACAAATGGGTCTGTCATAATTTTAAATGCCAATGCACTAAATGGTTCTTTAGGATCAGCATGACGCAAAATTTCTTCACCAGTGTCAGGATTGGTTCCTTTTACTGCTTCAATATCCAAAGGACCAGGCAAATATCTAATGATAGCATCCAATGCTGTTTGTACACCTTTATTTTTAAAAGATGAACCACACATCATTGGGATTATTGAAATATCAATTGTTGCCTTTCTCATAGCAGCATGTATCTCATCTTCAGTTATCGTGTTTGGATCATCAAAGAATTTTTCTAATAATGCATGATCATAATCAGCAACCGCTTCTATAAGATGTTGTCTCCATTCATTCACTTCTTCAATCATGTCTTGGGGAATAGGAACTTCTTTATAGGTCATTCCCAGTGTTGCATCGTCCCAAACCATTCCCTTCATTGTAACAAGGTCAACAACACCTTTAAAATTATCTTCAGAACCGATTGGTAATTGAATCGGTACGGCTTTAGCGCCCAGCATTTCTTTAACCTGCTTAACAACATTTAAAAAATCTGCACCTGCCCTGTCCATTTTATTTACAAAACCAATACGGGGTACTTTATATTTGTTGGCCTGGCGCCAAACAGTTTCACTTTGAGGCTCTACACCACTCACTGCATCAAACAATGCAAGTAATCCATCCAATACACGAAGTGAACGCTCTACCTCTACTGTAAAATCCACGTGACCGGGAGTATCAATAATATTAAATTTGTATTGTTTTGTTTCCGGTGTTTTTGCACCCTGCACTGTTGGAAAATCCCAAAAGCAGGTGGTGGCAGCTGAAGTAATAGTGATACCTCTTTCCTGCTCCTGTGCCATCCAGTCCATTGTTGCAGCGCCATCATGCACTTCACCAATTTTATGGGTAACACCGGTGTAATACAGAATACGCTCTGTAGTGGTTGTTTTGCCGGCATCAATATGAGCCGCAATTCCAAAATTTCTTTGATACCTTAAGTCACCCATGATGTATTTATTGAAAATTGAAAATTTAATATTTATGATCTTTGATAATAGGATTTTTATCGCAATCAATAATATAATTTGGAGGCGCAAAGCTACAAATAATAAGTGAAAATATTTCTATTAAGAAGAGTCTATTTTGCTTATAACATGAGTTTCACAACCTCACCCCTGCCCCCTCTCCACAAGTGGAGAGGGGATAAGAACAAAATAAAATAAAAATCCCTTCTGTTACGAGAAGGGATTAAGCAATTAGTTCTTATTTATACTATATCCTGAAATGCGCAAATGCTTTGTTAGCATCTGCCATACGATGAGTATCTTCTTTCTTTTTAAATGCTGCACCTTCTCCTTTGCTTGCTGCTACAATTTCGTTTGCTAATTTTTCAGCCATGCTTCGTCCGTTCCTGTCACGACTATAGCGAATAAGCCATTTTATGGCTAACGAAGTTTTTCTGTCAGCACGAACTTCGGCAGGTATCTGAAATGTTGCACCTCCGATACGACGGCTCTTAACTTCTACAGAAGGAGTTACATTAGCTAATGCTTTTTTCCACATTTCATAACCATCTTCACTGGTCATTTTATTTACTCTTTCCAGAGCATCATAAAAAATATTAAAGGCTCCGCTTTTTTTACCTTCCCACATAAGATTATTTACAAACCTTGTTACCAGTTTATCATTAAACTTTGGATCAGGTGCTAAAGGGAGTTTCCTGGCTTGTGCTTTACGCATTCTTTATTAGTTTAAAACGTTTAACGTTTAAAAAGTTTAAGGTTATATTTATTTCTTAGCTTTTTCTTTTTTAGTTCCGTATTTAGAACGGCTTTTTTTACGGTCTTTTACCCCTGCTGTATCAAGGCTTCCGCGTACTATATGATACCGTACACCCGGCAGATCTTTAACTCTTCCGCCACGTATTAAAACGATTGAGTGTTCCTGTAAATTATGTCCTTCACCAGGGATATATGCAATTACTTCGAGCTTGTTGGTTAAACGAACTTTGGCAACTTTACGCAAAGCAGAGTTAGGCTTTTTTGGAGTTGTAGTATATACTCTCGTACACACTCCACGCCGCTGCGGACAGCTATCCAGCGCCCTGGATTTACTTTTTGCTTTTATGATATCTCTACCTTTTCTTACTAATTGCTGTATTGTAGGCATTATGTAACCTTAATTTTTTGGACGGCAAAGGTAAGAGAATTAATTAAAAAGTAAAAATTAAAAAGAAAGGAATTGTGCGATTAACTACACTTTATACATCCAGTCGTATTTATCAGGGATCCTTCCTTCTCTAATTGCACTTAACCGGGTTTTTACTTCAGGAGCGGTTTTCCATTTATCTACATCAAAATGCATTGTAAAATCTTTATAACGCAATTCTTTTATCATAGAAATTGTGGCTGCGGTGCCGGTTCCAAAAACTTCATATAAAATACCGGCTTTATAAGCATCTACAATATCATCAATACTCAACGGTCTTTCTTCTACTTTCAAACCAAGTTCTTTTAATAAAACAATCGTACTATTCCTTGTTACACCATCCAGAATTGTTCCTGCTTCCAGGTCAGGTGTGATAGCTGTATTACCAATGATGAAAAACACATTCATAGTACCGCACTCCTGTACATATTTATGCTCATACGCATCCGTCCATAAAACCTGGTCATAGCCTTTCTTTTTAGCCTGTGCGGTTGCATACATGGCAGCTCCATAATTTCCGGCAGCTTTTGCATATCCTACTCCACCAGGCACAGCACGTACATATTTTTCTTCTACATATATTCTCATAGGAGCATTGTAATAAGGGCCTGTCGGGCTTAAGATGATCATGAATTTATATTTATCACTTGGCCGTACTCCTATTACTTCATCGCTGCTGAACATAAAGGGCCTGATGTATAAAGAATGATCTTCCTGCTGAGGAATCCAGTTCTTATCAAGATCAACTAATTGGTGCATGCCCTCCATAAAAATCTCTTCAGGGATTTGTGGCATTGCCATTCTTTCTGCAGAAATATTAAAGCGTTTAAAATTATCAAAGGGACGAAATATATATGCTTCACCCTGCTGATTTTTATAGGCTTTTATGCCTTCAAAAATGGCTTGTCCGTAATGCAAAGCCGCTACAGATGGTGATAGAAGCAATGGCTGATAAGGCTTAATCTCTACGTTTTTCCATTCCCCATCTTCATAATCAACCTCAAGCATATGATCAGTAAAATATTTACCGAAAGGAATATTTTGTAAGGTCAGATCATTCAGCTTACTTCTTTCAACCCTTGTAATATTAAAATCAGCGGCTGCAATCATATCAGTAAATTTGTAACAAAGAAACGAAAAAATCGAATGCAAATTAATTTATGAGCTTAGATAATATTCAGCTTCCCGGGTTTGTAATTCAAGATTTGTTCCAAAAAACTTTGGTTGATCTGATTAGTAATGAAAAGAAACAATCAATATCGGGAACCAAAGAACTAAACTTTTTTGGTGGCAATAAACAACATATAATATTACTTGTAAATAATCCTGATGCGGCATTTGTAACCGACCAGCAACTTACTTTTTTATCAGGTATATTAACTGCATGCAAACTATCATTGGAAGATATTGGATTATTAAATATTGCTTCCTATCCCGCAATCTCTTATAAAACCATATCAGACACTTTTAATCCAAGAATAGTAATGATGTTCGGTATTTTACCCGATGCAATACAATTACCTTTTGTAATGCCCAAATTTCAAAGACAATCATATAACAACCAGGTTTATTTAGCTATTCCCTCATTAAATGAATTAGAAAACAATAAAGATCTGAAACGAAAATTATGGATAGTGCTTCAACAAATTTTTTCTCTTTAGTATGCATAAATTAATCTTTGCCACTAATAATCAGCATAAAGTAGATGAAATAAAATCTATCCCCGGAATAAACTACGAAATCATAAGTTTAAAGGAGGCGGGAATAAACATTGATATTCCTGAACCATATAATACATTAGAAGAAAATGCTACAGAAAAATCCAGCGTTATATACAAACTTACAGGCATGGATTGTTTTAGTGAAGATACGGGTCTTGAAGTGGAGGCTTTAAATGGAGAGCCTGGTGTAAAAAGTTCCCGATATGCAGGCGAAGGTAAATCTTTCGTCCATAAGGACTCCATTGGAGAAAAAAATATTGAAAAATTACTATTCAAAATGCAGGGAATTGAAAACCGCAATGCACAATTCAGAACTGTTCTTTCCTTAATGCTTAACGGAACTGAATATAAATTTGAAGGAATATGCAAAGGCATTATTCTTGCATATAATAAGGGGGAAGGAGGCTTTGGGTACGATCCGATATTTTTGCCTTTAGGAGCACAAAGAACTTTTGCAGAAATGGATATGGAAGAAAAAAACAGGTTTAGTCACCGGAAAAAAGTTATGGATAAGCTGGTTGATTTTTTACATAATTCTACTGAAAAAAATAAATAAACATCTGAAAAAAATATTACTAAGAAATTGAGCGCAATAAGCAACCATATACTATCTGAATCCGACTTAATAGAAGGATGCATTAAAGGAGATAGACAAATGCAGAAACTGCTTTACCATAGATTTTCACCTAAAATGTACGCTGTTTGTCTTCGTTATTCAGGAAATTCTGAAGATGCCCGTGATCTTTTACAGGAAGGATTTATTAAGATATTTAAAAACTTATGTAAATATCGGGGAGATGGTTCGTTTGAAGGATGGATAAGAAGAATTTTTGTAAACACTTCTATTGAACATTTTAGAAAGAAAGTGCATTTACAAAATGTTACGGAAACGCAGGAAACATCAATTGAAGATAAAGAATGGAATGTGCTGGATAATCTTGCTGAAAAAGACATCATGAAAATGATCAATGAATTATCACCGGGATACAAAGCGGTTTTTAATATGCATGTTATTGAGGGATATTCTCATAAAGAAATTGCCGATATACTTGGCATAAATGAAGGCACCAGTAAATCTCAATTGGCAAGGGCTAAAATGGTATTGAAAAAAATGGTTGAAAACAGGTTAAATAAAACAAGCAACAACACTGTGAATTTATAGATATGGATAATGTAAAAAACAGAATGTACAATTATGAAACAACACCTCCTGAAGGAGTGTGGAAGGCTATTGCTGCTGAATTGGACAGGAATGAAGTCAAAGTTATTCCTATGGTCAAAACGAGGAATAATACCTTCTACTACATAGCTGCGGCTTCTGTAATTATCATATTATTTTGTTTGATCTTTTTTACTAACCGGTCCTCAAAATCTGCAAATGAACAATTAGTTACTTCATCTTCTAATGATAAAACACAAAGCGATACCGAAGTAAATAACAACGTAATAATGACTGTTCCGATAGAAGAAAAAACTATACTAAAAAATAATACTGATACTGATGAATTGCTGGCACAAAATAAACTTCAAAAAAGCGGACCTAATCAAAAACAGAACAAGGAAGTAATAAAGAAAACTGACTCAACAGATAATAATTTAATCTTAAGTAATACCACATCCAGGTATATTACTATTGAAGGTCCACAAGGTCAGCCGGTAAAAGTATCTTCTAAAATGGCAACACTCATTGATTCATCTGAAACAAAAGTATCTTCAAAACCTGTCTGGAATAAAAAAATTAATGAATGGCGGGAGATAATGAAGAGCAATACCCTGACTCCTACGCCGGGGAATTTTTTAGATATAGTAGAACTTACCAAAACATTAAAGGATAATAAATAAGCTTAATTAATTTCTTTCTTTTATTTTTATGACAAATAGTTTTTAATGCCAAGAATTAAAATAGATCTTCCTGAAAAATTCTTCAATATTTCAATAAATATCCCTGTAAGAATTACCGATATTAATTATGGCGATCATGTTGGCAATGATTCTCTGGTTGCCATTATTCACGAAGCAAGAATGCAATTTTTACAACATTATGGTTTTACAGAATTGAATATTGAAGGAATTGGTTTAATAATGTCTGACATTATTGTTGAGTTTAAAAATGAATCTTTTTATAAAGATATTATTGATATAAAAATGGGAAGAGGCGATATTTCCAAAGTAAGTTTTGAATTATTTTACCGGCTTATTACTATTAGAAATAACGAAGAGATTATTATTGCAAATGCAAAAACAACAATGGTTTGCTATGACTATAAATTAAAAAAAGTTGTTGCACTTCCTGAAAAGCTAAAAGATATTTTAATTGCTTAATCTTCCTTCCAGATCTTCCAGCTTTCTTCCGCCTGTATAATCAGCATCTCATAACCGTTTTGAACAACAGCCCCCATTTGTTCACCTTTTTTTAAAAACAATGTTTTTTCAGGTTTATAAATCAGATCAAACAAATAATGTTTTTCAGAAATAAACTGATAAGGCAATTGCGGATATTCTTTATCGTTTGGATACATTCCCACAGGAGTGCAATTAATTATAACCCGATAATCATTCATTATTGTTTCATCAATCATTGAATAATTTATTATTCCTGGTGAAGGTTGATGACTTCTTGTAACTAATAAAAAATTAATATTTAATTTTTTCAATACATATTGAATTGCTTTTGAAGATCCTCCTGTACCTAATACCAAAGCTTTTTTATGAGCAGGTTTTAATTTTTTTATAAACGAATTTTCAAAACCAATTACATCAGTATTGTAAGCGATTAGTTTGTCTCCCACAATTTTTATGGTGTTAGCTGCGCCGATATCTTTTACAGGGTCTGTTGTTTCTGTAACATATTCCAACACCTGTTGCTTGTATGGTATTGTAACGTTTAATCCTTTTAAAAATGGATTGGAATTTATTACTGATGGAAGATCTTTTATTGATGGGATTGGAAAAAGTTCATACCTGCAATCTATTAAACCTTCTCTTTGAAACTTCTCACTAAAATATTTTTTTGAAAAGGAATGACCCAGCGGATAACCTATCAATCCATACAATTTCATTAAGCTGTTTCTTTATCAAGATATAAATGAAAAGTGTCGCCCCGTAAACCTATCCTCATTGATTCCAAAGGAATAACTTCGGATGGAGCGATATTTCCAAGGTTTACATTGCATCCTATCAATTCGATAAAATATAATTGCTGAGCTTTTTGCGGAGCTTCCCATATAATTTTTTCTTCCGGTATCTGTGTTAATATCTCCTGTACTAAACCTTCTCTCACTTCACCGGTACTGCGGTAAATACCAACATTTCCTGCTTCTCTTGCTTCGGCAATCACATAAGTAGAACCGGCTTCCAGCTCAGCTTTCATTAATTCTATCCATTTATAAGGTGGAATAATGTGAGCAGCATCCTTACTTCCAACTTCGCTAAGCACCGTACCAATCTTAGCAAGCTTTTCTATGTAGCCGCATTTTTCAGCATGAGGAATATCGATTGACCCATCGCTTACTTCCACATAGGTTATGTTGTATTCTTTACAAATATTTATATAATCCTGAAACTGGTTGCGGATAAGAAATGCTTCAAATAAAGTGCCTCCAAAATAAACAGGAATGTCGTAGGCCTGGTAAACTTCAATTTTTTGTTTTAGATCAGGGGTTACAAAAGCAGTTCCAAAACCTAACTTTACCACATCAATATGGGGATGGGCTATACTTAAAAAATTTTTTGTTTCTTCAATGCTAAGCCCTTTATCCATTACCATGGTTATACCATGTGTACGTGGCTTCTTATTCCTTTCTGGAATTTGTGATAGATTAAAATTCATGCTTACTTTTTTTAAGGGTGCGGTAAAGATAAGTTGTGTAGATACAACACGCAAAAAATCATTAACAAAAAAGAATTATTTTGAAGAACGGTTATTTTTATATTTAGCAATTAATGAAATAACCTGATGGTTTTGTAATAACGAAGGTTCCAATTCAACCAGTTGCTTTATCATCTTTGGAGATTTTTCCATTGCTAACTCCAATAATAATAATGCTTCTTTTGACTTTCCCATCGCAAACAGAACTGCAGTTTTATAAAAAATCAATAATGGCTTGTTGGTGGTATTTTTTAAAGCATTGTGCACCTGCTGTAAAGCTTCTTCATAAAAGCCGGCATCGTAAAGGCAGTTAATTAATTCTTTCCAGCCTTTAATATTTTTTGGTCTTGCTTTTATAAAGTTTGAAAAATAAATAATTGCATCTTTTGTTTTATTTAACTGTACATAACATTGAGCCAATGCAAAATTATAATCAGGACGGGAGCGCTGAATACGCATTGCATTCTCAAGATTTTTTATCGCACTTTCCCACTGGTTTTCATTCATATAGGTGCAGGCAATTTTATAATGCAAATGACTGTCTTCAGGTGTTAAATGCGAAGCTTTGCGATAATGAAATCTTGCCTGTGCATAGTTCTTTAATTTATCATAACAATGTCCCAATGCTTCATATATCACATCTTCCGGTCTTGTTAATTCTAAAACTTTTTGTAGTACCTCAATAGCTTCTTTGTATTTACGCATACGTAAATATGCGTCTCCCATATTGCGATATGCATAATCAAATTTTTCATCAATTGCAATAGCATATTGATATGCATCAATTGCTTTTTCGTAAAGTTTTACACCTTGGTATGCGGCACCGAGGTTAAACCATGCAAGCTCTGTAAATGGATGCTCATCAATAATTTTTTGATGCAGTTTGATACCTTCTTCATTTCGGCCTGTATAATCTGTCCAAAAACAAATTTTATAAAGAGCTTCTTCATTGGTTTGATCCTGCTCAAGAATTAATTTAAGACAATTAAAGACTTTATCGAATTCTTCATAATCATCATATACATCTGCCAATTCAAAAAGTAATTCTATTCTTTCTTCTCCATCAAATAAGTGAATTGCTTTCTCTAAAAGATCAGCGGCTTTCTTTTGTTGATCCAACGCCAGGTAAACATCCGTTTTAAGAATGTATAAATTAATATCTCCCCTATCTAACAACTCCGCTTTTTCTAACAACACTAATGCTTCCCTGTAATGCCTTTTCACAATTAAAAGATCTGCTTTTTTAATTTGTAGTATGGAAGAATAAGGATATTGCTGTATACCATAATCAGCTGCCTCAAGTGCTGATGATAAATCATCTTTCTCATCGAAATAATCTATAAGTTGCTCAAAGGCATCTTCTTCAATGAATGCATAACCATTGCCTTGCTTCATGCTATTATATTGCTGAAGCAAATCCATCATTCCTTCTCTGTCCTGCCGATATTGGTTTTCCCTCATTTATAAATAGTTAACTGAAATTAATACTATTTTTAAAAGGTACATACGATTTCTTAAACTTCTTCGTTAAATTAAGGTCTAAAAAATTATAACATTTTATATAGGAATTTCAGTTTTTATTGTTAAATTTGTTAACTAAATCTAAATTAATAATGATCAAAAAATCCAAAATAGCTGCAATTGTACTGCTCTTTTGCTTTGTAACTTATGTTGCAATAGCAGATAGAGGTGGCTTTGGAAGAAGGAATAAGATCCATTTTAATATAATAACTCTTAATACTTTAAAAAATTCTATTGCCTTTAATTTAAAATCAGGACTTACCTACAGAGGTAATACAATATTAAATCAACAACAGATTAGTAATTCTATTTTTACTAACACTATAGTTAGCTATCAAAAGGGAAATACAATTTATATTCTGCCTTACAAACAAAAAGTTTTAATTCAATCGTATTCTCCGGCTTCAGGATATAAACTAATAATCAGATCCAAATAATTATAATTCTTTATAATAAAAAATCCCGAAATTCTTCGGGATTTTTTATTATTTGTTGCTTTTTCGAGTAATTATTTTTTTGTTTCTCCATATGTCATAACCCGATACCCGGATTTGGGAATATCAAACTTTGATGCAGGAACAATATCAAAATTTATTTTTGCCAATGTATATTTAAATTTCCTGTTGCCAGATTGCCATTCGTACTGCATCGCTAATCCTGGCAAATTCTTAAACTGAGAATCATAACCTTTATCTGCAACTTCCAGTTCAGTTGTATAGTAAACTACAAAAGAACTTCCATCTCTTAATTTAGCAATAGCTTTTTTACAATTATATCCGGCTATATCCATTGTTTCATTAGTTGTTTCAAAAGTTATACCCTGATATTTACTGTTCTTTTTATCCCAGTCTTCTTTAGTAAGTGTTATCATAAGTTTTTGCCCGCTGTAATCTTTTAAAATAACACCTGTGCCATTCCTTGAATCATGAATAGTTATATCGCTGCCTAAACCGCTGATAATTTCACTTCTGCTTTGGCTGCCTTTAATATAAATAGTAGTGGTAGCGCCGTCCAGCATATCAGCCATTGTAGGCTCTTTGCTTGATGTTTGAATAGACATGTTATAAACCAATGTACCCTCAAAAATTGTTTTCTGTGCAATAGCTGCAAAGCTGCTAAAAAAAAATATTATAATAAATCCTGTCTTTAAAATTTTCATTTATCGTATTTTATAAACTCTAAAGAGTCAATTAAAAGACTTCTTAATTTAATAAATAGTTGCAAATCAAGGTTTGGCTATTTCTTGCCTTTATTGGTTTTTTGTTTCATGGTTTGCAATTTTTGATTATTCGCCTGCATAGCCTGAATTCTTTCCTGCCATTTACTTTTTACTGCAGGTTTCTTTTTGTTCGCTTCCAGTTGCGCTAATATCTTTTCGTGATTAATTATATATTTCTGTATAACAAATTGAATTATTAAAGTAATAGCATTAGAAACAGTATAATACCAGGTTAAGGCAGCAGGCTGAGTATTAAAAACACCTAATAAAATAACAGGAAAAATAAAAGGCATGTATTTCATCACAGGATTACCCGTATCCTGCATATTACTCATTCCATATAAAGAAATAAGCAAACTGGTAACAACAGCAAAAATGGTAAATAGGCTTATATGACTTCCATACAGCGGAATATTAAATGGAAGATTATAAATGGAATCATAAGATGAAAGATCTTTAGCCCACCAAAAGCTTTGTCCGCGTAATGCAATATTTGAATTAAAGAAATTATATAAAGCAAAAAATATTGGAATTTGTAACAACGCCGGAATGCAGCCGCCTAAAGGATTTACACCGGCAGTTTTAAACAATTTCATTTGCTCCATTCCAAACGTTTGTTTATCGTCACCATACTTTGTTTTTAAAGCATCTATCTCTGGTTTTAATAATTTCATTTTTGCGCCACTAACATAGCTTTGGTATGTAAGTGGAGAAATCAATAACCTGATGATGATAGTAAGAAGTGCTATTACTAATCCAAAACTTGCAATTTTACTGCTCATGTAATTAAATACCGGCATTATAAAACCTCGATTAATATATTTTACAAAAGCAAAAATTCCACTTCCTAGAGGAACAATATTATGCATCTGATTACCATACGATTTTAAAATTTTATAATCGCTCGGTCCATAAAATAATTGCAAAGGAATACTGGCTGCAGTGCCAGATGGTATATTAATTTTTAAATTAGCAGTTGTTTGGGCAATGATATGAGTGGTGTTTGTATCAGAAGATACCGTCCACTGAACATCTGCACTTTCAAATTTATTTTTAGCAAGAATTGCAGTAGCAAAAAATTGTTGATTCAATGTTAGCCAGTCAACGGGCTTGTCAAATTTTTTATCATTTGTGGACCCTTGCCTAAAATTTTCGAAATCATAATCACCATCTTTTACATAGCTGATATGAGATTGCTGTATTTCACGTTTAATATCTTTTTCCAGCTGCGGAGCCTGCGCCTGCCATGTAAGATTAATTTTATTTTGTGTAAAAAGCTTATCAGAGCCATTGAGTTTTATGTCAAAATCTAACATATAACCGCTATCAGATAAACTATATTGATGTTCAATTATTCGTCCATCAGCATTTTGAAGTATAAAGCTAATATTATGCTGGCTATTCGGAGATGAGCTGTCTTGCTGTGCTTTAAAAAACAGGTCGCTTGTTTGGGCAGTTTGATTTACGCCTGTATTTATTGAATAAGATATTTTATTAAAACTTCCATCCTCCAAAATCAAGGGCTTGTCATCAAAAGTTTTAAACTTTTTTAATTCTACTGTTTTAGGCTGACCACCTTTATTAGTAAATGTTATCTTTAATACTTCGTTTTCTAAAGTTGTTAATTGCTCAATATTTGTTACAGAATCCTGTTGAAACGCAGAAGATATTTGTTTTACAGTTGAATCTTTTTTGGCAGAATCTGTTTTAGCAACTATAGAATCAGTTTTCGGCTTTAACCTGTTAATTGAATCCTGAACATGTTGCCTGTCTTTCTCTAATGCAAGCTGACCTTGTTTTGTATAATAAAAATATCCAATAAATAAAACTGCTAATAAAGCGAAACCAATAACTGTATTTCTATCCATTCCCATATTAAAAAATTAGTGGGCAAAGGTAAGCAAGTTTGTATTTATAATGGGTGATAAATAGAAATGCCCTCGATTGAGGACATTCATAAAAAAGAATAAAATTTTTATTTTTTTGCTGCAGAAGCAGGTGCAGCTTTCGCAGCCGGGACACCCTTTCCGGCAGGAGCAGCAGCGGCTGGTGCAGCTATTGTCGCAACAGGAACTTTTACAGCAGTTGCTTCTTCCTGCTTTAATTGACGTGTGAGTGTAACAGATGCAATGGGAATTCGTGGAGAATTAAGAACTTCCATATTTTCTACCTTAACATCCTGAACACGGAGATTATCATTAAGTTCCAGATGAGTAATATCCATTTCAATATTTTCACGCAGGTATTTTGGTAAAGTTTTTACTTTAAGGGATTTCATCTTGGTTACCAATTGTCCACCAGCTTTTACACCTGCAGGCACTCCGGTAAATTTTAATGGTAAGGTTACAGTAAGTTTTTTATCTTCAACCAATTCCAAAAAGTCTACATGAATTAATTGATCACTAACTTTATCAAACTGTATATCTTTTAATACACAACGGTATCCCGTACCGTCTATATTAAGTTCAGCCAGCATAAAATCAGGAGTATAAACGATATTTTTAAATGCAGTTGCAGGGGCCGAAAAGTTTATTTCTTTTGCACCGCCATAAATTACACCTGGCACTTTTTCCTCAGAGCGAAGCTGGCGGGTGGCTGCTTTGCCAAATTCGGTCCTGAGTTGTCCTTCGATTGTAATCGTATTCATTATTATATAATTAATTTTTAAGGACGCAAAGGTAGGTAAAAATCGGCCAATAGGCAATTGTTCAATAGACAATTAATATGTAAAATTTCAGAACCTGAAATAATTGCTCATTGCCAACCTTGCCTGCCGGCAGGCAGGTTACTATTTGTCAATTTATTTTTTATTCATCATCCTGCTGCGAAGGAATAAGCTGTTTATACTTTTATTTTCAACAGCATTGCGAATGGCAATAGCAAATAAATCTGCAACGGAAACTACTTTTATTTTTGGAATTGCATTTTTTACGGGAATAGTATCGCAAACAACCAATTCAATTAAATCGCTCTTTTCTATATTTTCATAAGCATTGCCGCTTAATACCGGGTGAGTACAAAATGCCCTCACACTTCTTGCTCCTTTTTCTATGAGTAAACCGGCACTTTTTGCTAATGTACCTCCTGTATCACAGATGTCGTCTATTAAAACTATATCTCTATCAGTTACATCACCTATTAATACCATGCTGGTAATTTCATTGGCACGCTTTCGGGTCTTATCACAAATTACCATTTCCACTTCAAAATAACTGGCAATTTCTCTTATCCTGTTAGCACTGCC
>JADGPX010000253.1 GCA_017882215.1 Chitinophagaceae bacterium
AAAATCCATTTTTTGTTCTGCAGGTAATTGGCTTTCCTTTTCAAGCATTTCCTGGTAGGTAGTGTAAATCCTGTTTTCAGGTAAAAACAAAGAGCGTCCGCTATCTATGGCAATATCTCTATCAATGCTGAGTGCACCACAAACTAATTCTATCAAACCATCTGTATTGGCAGCAATCCGGTGAATAGCTCCTATAAAAGCATCTTTGCCGCCACCAACCATACCCATTCTTAATTTTCTCATAAATACAATTTTTTTTACATTCAATTTTCAAAAATATACCGGCATGAACAACTTTTTCACAAATAATTTAAAAATTTTTTTTGTCTAAAATTAATTCTTGTCTTAAAAATAGTACATTTAATATTTCCAAAACTAATCAGTTAAAAACTATCAATGAAATTTACGACACGATTGCAGCTTTCCACCATGATGTTTTTAAATTTTTTTATCTGGGGTGCATGGTTTGTAACCCTGGGAACTTTCCTGGGGAAAAAACTCCAGGCCAGTGGTACAGAAATAAGTTTGGCATATTTAACTCAATCAATCGGAGCTATTATTGCGCCTTTCGTTATTGGGTTAATTGCAGATAAATTTTTTTCTGCACAAAAAATATTAGCAGTGCTTCATATACTTGGTGGCATATTATTATGGAATGCTTCCGGTGCACAAAGTTTTGGAAGTTTTTATCCCAGCATCTTAATCTATATGATATTGTTTATGCCCACACTGGCTTTGGTAAACTCAATATCATTCCGGCAAATGAAAAATCCAAGTAAGGAATTTCCATTTATTCGTGTGTTGGGTACAATAGGCTGGATAGTTGCCGGTATTGCCATCAGTTTATTTGGATGGGATAAACAAGGCGGTGAATCTGCATTGGCCAATACATTTAAAATGGCTGCAATTGCTTCAATTATTTTAGGACTTTTCAGTTTCACATTGCCTGCAACATTGCCTGCTAAAAAAGGAGTGAAAACTTCTATTGGAGATATTCTTGGTCTTGATGCACTTCGTTTATTAAAAAATAAATCATATTTAATATTCTTCATTTCATCAATTGCTATTTGTATTCCTCTTGCATTTTATTACAACTTTACCAATTTATTTTTAAATGAAAAGGGAATGCAATCTACAGCAGGTATCCAATCCTTAGGCCAGGTTTCGGAAATATTATTTATGCTCTTAATGCCGGTTTTATTTATAAGGTTTGGTGTAAAAAAGATGCTGGCAATAGGCATGTTAGCATGGGCGGTTCGGTATGGATTATTTGCTTACGGAAATATTGATGCAAATTATTGGATGCTGATAGTTGGAATTTTATTACACGGCATCTGTTACGATTTCTTTTTTGTAACCGGGCAGATTTATACTGATAACCTTGCAGGAGAACGATTTAAAAGCGCAGCTCAGGGATTGATAACTTTAGCAACTTACGGCGTAGGGATGTTAATCGGCTCATTAGTTTCAGGGCCTATTGTTGATGCTTATATAACTTCAGGAGGCCACAATTGGAAATCAATCTGGCTCATACCTGCAGCGATTGCTGTTGTTGTAATAATATTATTTATGCTTCTTTTCAGGGATAATAAAAGAGATATAACAGAAATAGAAACCCAAGAGGGATTAGCTGCAAGCCAGCTTGTTTAAACTATATTAAAATATAATTGTATGCCTGTATCACGCAGAAATGTTTTAAAAAATATTGCTCTGGGCACATCAGCATTCTTAGCTGCACCTTCCATTTCTTTTGCAAATAATTTTGAGGATGAAAAAAATTATAAATTGAAAGGCAATATCAATCATTCTGTTTCACGCTGGACGTTCGGTTATCTTTCTTTAGATGAATTGTGTAAAGCAGTAAAAGAAATCGGGTTTAATGCAATTGATTTGGTAGGCCCAAAAGACTGGCCTGTTCTTCAAAAGCACGGCATTTACAGTTCTATGTGCTATACCGCAGGCGATAATAATTTATACAATGGATTGGATAATCCCATTTATCATAACCAGCTTATAAAAGAATATTTAGAAGTAATACCGGTGATGGCAAAAGCGGGATATAAAAATCTAATCTGCTTTAGTGGCAAGCGTGAAGGAATGGATGATGAAACAGGAATGAAAAATTGTATGGACGCATTGAAAAAAATTTTACCTTTTGCTGAAAAAAATGGAGTTACCATGGTAATGGAACTTTTGAACAGCAAAATTGATCATAAGGATTACATGTGCAACCATGTAGAATGGGGAGCAGAGCTTTGCAAACGCATCAGCTCAGAAAATTTTAAATTGCTGTTCGATATTTATCACATGCAAATTCAGGAGGGAGATATTATAAGAAACATTAAAGATAATCATCAGTACATTGCTCATTATCATACAGGTGGTGTTCCCGGTAGGCATGAGATTAATGATACACAGGAATTATATTACCCGGCGGTAATGAAAGCAATTGTTGAAACCGGCTACAAAGGTTATGTTGCACAGGAATTTGTTCCTACCTATACTGATAAATTAGATTCTTTAAGAGAAGCCATTAAAATTTGCGATGTATAGAATTTATAATTGACAATGATTAATCAACAATTCAGCAATAAAGCCATTTAGCAATAGAAAAATTTAAATTCAACATAAAAAATAAAAATTTAAAATTTAAAAAATCCTATGCCAGAAAATACTTATGATGCAATTGTAATAGGCTCAGGAATATCAGGAGGCTGGGCAGCAAAAGAGCTCACTGAAAAAGGTTTGAAAACAATAATGCTTGAAAGAGGGAGAAACATTGAGCATGTAAAAGATTATGTAAATGCAACTAAAGGCCTGTGGGAATTTCCTCATCGTGGCGGTCGCACACAACAAATGATAAAAGATTATCCGGTACTTAGCAGAGACTATCCCTTAAATGAACAAAATTTAGAATTCTGGGTAAATGAAAAAGAAAATCCTTATGTAGAGGTAAAGCGCTTTGATTGGTACAGAGGCTATCAGGTAGGCGGACGCTCACTTTTATGGGGTCGTCAAAGTTATCGCTGGAGCGATTTTGATTTTGAAGCCAACGCAAAAGATGGTATTGCGGTTGATTGGCCAATCAGATATAAAGACATAGCACCATGGTATAGTTATGTAGAAAAATTTGCGGGCATTAACGGATCAAAAGATGGATTAGCGCAATTACCTGATGGCGAATTTTTACCTGCGATGGAATTTAACTGCGTTGAAAAAGATGTGGCAGAACGTATGAATGCTCATTACAAAAGCAAACGAATGATAATGGGCAGAAGTGCAAATCTCACAGCACCCATTCAGGGACGAGCAAATTGCCAATACAGAAATAAATGTTGGTTAGGATGTCCTTTCGGAGCTTATTTCAGCACTCAATCTTCCACACTTCCGGCCGCAATGGCAACGGGTAAGTTAACGCTACGTCCATGGAGTATTGTTACAGAAATAATTTATGATAAGGACACAAAAAAAGCCACAGGCGTAAGAGTGTTGGATGCACAAACCAATCAAACGTATGAATACTTTGCAAAAATTATTTTCCTTAATGCATCTACATTAAATTCTGCATGGGTATTAATGAATTCAGCAACCAATGTTTGGCAGGGCGGATTGGGCAGTAGCAGTGGTGAGTTAGGTAATAATCTTATGGATCATCATTTTCGTTGCGGGGCAGGAGGCACGATAGATGGATATGAAGACAAATACTATTTCGGCCGTCGTCCCAATGGGCCTTACATACCACGTTACAGAAATTTATTTGGTGATAAGCGGGATTATATCCGCGGATTTGGCTACCAGGGTGGCGCCAGCAGAAACGGATGGGGACGTGATATTGCTGAATTAAATATAGGAGGCGAATTTAAAGATGCGCTATCAGAGCCAGGTCCATGGTCTATTGGCTTTACTGCATTCGGAGAAACTTTGCCTTATCATGAAAACAAAATTTCTCTTGATAAAAATAAAAAAGATAAATGGGGATTGCCTGTGCTTGCCATAGATTGTGAAATAAAAGAAAATGAAAAAAAGATGCGTAAGGATATGATGGAAGATGCAAAAGAAATGCTGGAAGTAGCAGGCGTAAAAAATGTAAACACTTTCGACAATGACTATGCAATGGGAATGGGAATTCATGAAATGGGAACAGCCCGTATGGGAAGAGATCCAAAAACTTCTGTGCTTAATGAATGGAACCAGGTATGGGATGCG